>JAIKYN010000363.1 GCA_024683155.1 Lachnospiraceae bacterium
CTAACTTCTCCGCAAGGGTTTCTTCGGGTGGGATCTGCTACCATAATTCCAAAGCCGATACCGGCTTTGGAAGGGAGAAACAAAATGAAGTTAGCGGTGTTGTCGGATATTCACGGGAATTATGTTGCACTGGAGAAATGCCTGGAGTATTGCCGGAAAGAAGGGATCACCACCTACCTCTTTTTGGGAGACTACCTGGGCGATCTGGCGTATCCCCAGAAGACCATGTCCATCCTTTATGACTGGATGGAGCGGTATGAATGCTATTTTATAAGGGGGAACAAAGAGGAGTACTGGTTTCGCTATAACCCTCGCTGGAAAGGGTACAGTTCCACCACAGGGTGTCTTTATTATAATTATCATCAGCTTACCGGGAGGGATATGGAGTTTTTCCGGACGCTGCCCATTGCAAGACCCCTGCGTTTTCCGGATTGTCCGCCCATTACCATCTGCCACGGCTCTCCAGTGAATGTAAAGCAGCAGATGCTTCCGGATCTGGACGCCACCTATGATGTCATGGAGCAGGACGAAAATGATTATATCTTCTGCGGTCATACCCACCGGCAGGGAGAGATCCACAGCAGTTCCAAGTACCTGTGGAATCCCGGTTCCGTAGGCGTATCCATTGATGCGGGAGGGAAGGCACAGTTTATGATCGCCGAATGTTATGGGAAAGGATGGGCACCTACCTTCCTCTCTCTGGACTATGATGTGAAGCGGGTGGAAGAGGATCTGAAGGAAGCCGGACTGGATGCACTGGCACCGGCCTGGACTGCCGTTTCCATCCATATGCTCTATGGCGGAAGCCATTCCCATGCCACGGTCTTAAGCCGGTCCATGGAGCTTTGCAAACAGGAAGAGGGCGAGTGTAACTGGCCGGATATCCCTGAGAAATACTGGCAGAAAGCCATAACTGAATTAGGAATCGCCGCAGTATGACGCAGTACGAAAACCCCTTGTCATATACAGGGCCTTTTGATTACAATGAGGCTGTGTGTGTGATGCCCTTAACAGGGCAGAAAGGGGTTTTTTTATGTTACGAGAAGTGAAGACGGAGAATGGAGTGGTGCGCGGTCTGCCGGCAGCAGATCCAAGGATCACTTCCTTCAAGGGGATTCCTTTTGCGGCACCTCCTGTGGGGAAGAACCGATGGCGCGCACCGCAGCCTGCAGAGAACTGGGAAGGTGTGCGGGAGTGCTTTGAATGGGCACCCATTTCCATGCAGGATACACCGGGACTGGGGACGGATATCTACTGCAGGGAGTGGCATGTGGATCCGGAAGTGGCCATGGATGAAGACTGTCTGTACCTTAATGTATGGACGCCGGCGAAGAAGGCAGATGAGAAACTGCCGGTCCTGGTATGGTATTTCGGCGGAGCGCTTCAGTGGGGCTACCCCAGTGAGATGGAATTTGACGGCGAACGTCTGGCCAGAAGAGGGATCATTGTGGTGTCGGTGAATTACCGTCTGGGCGCCTTCGGTTTTCTGACCCATCCGGAGATCACCGCGGAAGCACCGGAAGCACCGGCCAATTTCGGTCATCTGGACCAGAAGGCGGGACTGATGTGGGTTGTGCGCAACATTGAGGCCTTCGGCGGAGATCCTTCCAATATCACCATTGCGGGACAATCGGCCGGCGGCGGAAGCACCCTGGCACAGCTGACCCATGAACCCAATTATCCTTATATATCCAAAGCGATCATTATGAGCGCCTTTATCCGCAATCCCTTTGAGGAATCCAGGATCGTGGTGAATAAAACCCTGAAAGAAGCAGAGAAGCTGGGAGAAGCTTTCTTTGCCTTCCTTGGGGTCCGGACCCTGGAGGAAGCCAGAGCACTGGATGCCGTTTTCATAAGAGACCGTTATGCGGCCTTCCGGGAGGACCATCCCTGGTTTATGGGAATTATTGACGATGTCTTTACCAAGGATGACCCCATGAAGCTGTTTGCCCGGGGAAAACGGGCGGCAGTTCCCGTAATGAGCGGTAATACGGCCGATGAGTTCCCAGGAAAGATCCCGGGAAACGATACACCGGTTAATTATATTGAAAGTACCATAAAGGCGGAGGCTCTGGCCAATGAGAAGATCCCGGGGCTTCCCGGCGTATATTACTATCGCTTTGATGTGGATATTCCGGGAGAGGATCAGCCGGGAACCTTCCATTCCGTGGATCTTTGGTTCTTCTTCGAGACCCTGGCAAAATGTTCCAGAGCCTATGAGGGGCACCATTATGATATAGCACGCAAGATGTGCGATTACTGGGCGGATTTTATCCGCACCGGAGATCCTAACGGCAAGGATGCGGACGGCAGTGACCTTCCGTTGTGGAAACCCTATACCGAGAGCTGCCCCTGGGAGATGACCTTTACCCGAAAAGGCCCCGTGGGGGCACCGGAAATAAAGGATGCCATTAAGGAACAAGCGCTTCGTGCGATTCAGCAAGATTTGAGCATTTGATAAGAAATGACGAACGGCAGATGGCCTGTAACTACGGATTGTTGTATAATTTGTATAGGCTATCTGCCTTTTTTTGTCCGTTTTTGTAAAATTAGCAAAATATGGTAAATGAAAGGTGAGATTTGAGAAGTGGATTTTGTAATCACTGTATATACTTAGATTATGAAAAATAGAGTCAGGTTAATCGTTTTTTGTATGATTGTTTCAGCAATCCCTGTTTTTACGGGTTGTGGTAAAAATGCCGACATGCCGTCAGATAATGCGATTGAGACAGCGGCAGATACCGAAGGAAAGGATACATCCGTCCCGGCAGAAACGGATCCGGTCACGGAAGCAACGGAAACTACAGTCTCACAGGAAACGGTACAGGAAGAAAGCATGACAACAGAAATGACAGAGATCCCGGCACTGAGGGATACAGTTCCCGAGAATCTCGGCTGCCGTATCGGCTGTGCCATCACCGGATCGGAACCGGATGATCCCGGGGTATGGGAGATCGTGACCACGCATTTTAATGCAGTGACGCTGGGGAATGAATTAAAGCCCGACGCACTGGTGGACTACAGCGTGACGGTTTGCCCCGGAACAGAAGAAGCGGAGCTGAACGGAGAGACGATTACCGTTCCGAAGCTTAGTTTTGTAAGAGCCGAGAAGATTCTGGATAAGATCTGTGCATACAACGAAGCCAATCCCGACAGACCCATTCAGGTAAGAGGCCACGTACTGGTATGGCATTCTCAGACACCGGAATGGTTCTTCCATGAAGATTACAATAAGAACAACGATTATGTGGATAAAGACACCATGAACAAGCGTCTGGAGTGGTA
>JAIKYN010000003.1 GCA_024683155.1 Lachnospiraceae bacterium
TCCGTCAGCTCTCTTGGCACCAAGTCTCTTGGACTCGGAATCACGGCCGTTCTTTGTAGAACCAACACCCTTTTTATGAGCGAATAACTGAAGGTTCATATTCAACATGAGTTTACACCTCCTCGATAGTTAGTCTTAAATACTGGTCGCCATACTGGTCTCTGATATTTTCCAGACCCTGAAGCAGGGACTTCATCAGAAGCTGTGCACCTTCATCCTGAGGATTCCCCATTTTGAAGATCACGATCCCTTCCTCTTCGTTGGAAGAATCACTGCCCTGTGCATCCGTCAGTGTTTCGATACTGTTCACCGTATTGATGACCAGAATGGAAATGGCTGCACATACAATGTCTTTACCGTGACGCGCGAAAAACGCATGTCCGTATGTGTAAAAACCGGTGTATTCACCGTTCTGATTCTTCTGCAGCGTAATGTCTACGCCCTTCGTCTGCTTCGAAAACATCTTATATAACCGGATTAGGCATTGATCTTGTCGATCTTTACTTCTGTATAAGCCTGTCTGTGACCGTTCTTCTTATGATAACCGGTCTTGCTCTTATACTTGTAAACAACAACCTTCTTGTCACGATCCTGAGCAACAACCGTAGCCTTTACAGATGCGTTAGCAACGTCATCAGCTACCTTCAGCTCCTTATCGCTTACTGCAAGAACGTCTTCAAAAGTTACTTCCTTACCGACTTCAGCATCCAGCTTCTCAACACGGATCACATCGCCTTCAGAAACCTTATACTGCTTTCCGCCTGTTGCAATAATAGCGTACATAGGACATCCTCCTATTCTTCAAATCTCGCTAACTGTGGTGGTGCTCACAAAAAAAGGGCACACTTTTACCTCGTTATGCGGCATACTCAAGTATCCTAACATCAATCCAGACAAATGTCAACAAATTCTTCTGCCAGAGGTTTATCCTGCTTTTCCCGCGTATATTCGCAGATCCCAAGTCTGGTATAATCCATGAAATGGGTGCGCCCTCTGTCGGCTTCCAGCAGCTTTTTCATCTGCTCCAGAAATACAGGGACCATCCCTTTATCCATATTGATAAAGTCTATGAGGATCATGCCGGACAGATTCCGAAGACGGATCTGTTCCATGGCTTCCTTTGCGGCTTCCAAATTGATCTCCAGAATCTTGGTGCCCTGAGCATTCTTCTTCTCTTTCTTAATGTCTTTGGAAGAATTTACATCGATCACCGTCATGGCTTCCGTCTGGTCAATGACAATGGAACCCCCGCCTTTTAACCAGATCACACGGTTCAGACACTTGCTCATTTTGTCGGACAGACCGTACAGCGCACTTAAGGATATACCGCTTTCTTCATACAAACGTACCTTCATCTTACCGGAAAGTCCGTATCTATCCAGAAGAGCCTTACATTTCTCATAGATCAGGGGATCATCGGTAAGGACTTCTTCCGGGAGGTTATCACTTTTACGATAGAGGTAATCCATCAGCGGATCATACCCTTCTGCCACCCGCTCAAAAAGGGCCCGATGTATGCCCTGGGTCATGACTTTATGGAACAAAGTATGCAGATAAGCCAGCTCTCCCAGCAGGATCTCTTCGGAAGCATCCGCTGCTTTCGTGCGGACCATGATCTTACAGGGTTCTTTTTCCAGGATCTCCTGTGTCTTGGAGCCAAGCATTTCCCGGAGTTTTTCCTTATCTCCCTTCCCGATCTTTGAGGAAAAGGATAGGCCCGGTGTGCCCGCGCTTAACACAAAATAGCGGCCGGGAAATTGTAATACCGGCGTTAATGTCATGAGTTTATTTTTTTGTGGAAGCTGTTTTACCTGCACCAGCAGGGAATCTCCCACAGCCAGATTCCTTGTTTCGATGAAAGGGCGATCGCACAGAACCGGTTTACAACCGGAAGGTATCTCCAGAAACCCCATGGTATAGGCTTTTTCCTCATCGGTTCCGGTTTTTCCTTCCCGGATCCTTACAAACACAGAGCGTTCTCCTGTTATATTGAGGATCTGTCCCACATAGATATCCCCCATACGGTCGATCTGTTTTCCTTCTTCCGCATCTAACAGAAGGTTCCGGTCGATCCCTGCATAAACCAGTCGATTATCGCAGACTCTGGCCATCAGGACCGGATCCTTAAGGCCGGTGCCGGAGGTTTTCTTATAATGTTTTCGGATCAGAAGCAGCTTATCATCGGATAACTTCGTATATTCCGGAGCCACCGTAACTGCTTGTTTCTGGATCATTCGGGACATAATTTCTCCTGATGGTTCAAACCGGGTGAAACAAAAAGGTTCGGGATATTAGATCAAGGATATCTAAAAAGATACCCAAAGGATTCCTTATCGTTTTAACCGATATCCTTACAGAAAGCATTCATGGGATATAAATGATCCTCCTGCTTTAAGTAAGTATCTTCCCTGGTTATAAGAAACTGATAATCCGTTACATCCTCAATACCTGCGGCTTTACAGAGCTGTTCCATGATCAACATGGGCTTGATGTGGGTCACGGAACCGGTATCCACCAGCATGTAAACCTTGCCGTCTTTGACCGTCAGTTCGTGGATATGCTCTTTCAGATCCACTTCCGTAACGGTTTTCTTTCCCTGTTTCCGAATGATAATGGAATCCTGCGCATAAAAATCCTGTACCGTCTGCTCCAGATCAGGGATCGAAAGGCCTGCTTCCGGACGAAAATCCACAGTATAGGAAGCGGCTGCAACGGCAGACATGGCCTTTTCCGCGTTCTCGGGAAGTTCCTGAAATGCCAGGATATCAATACCTTCCACCGTCTGCTCGTTCATGCGACGGATCATATCTTCCGAAGTGGTGGCACTGTTTAAGGTAACATCCAGATACTCTCCGTTACTGCATACGCCCACTCCCAGCGGGGAT
>JAIKYN010000017.1 GCA_024683155.1 Lachnospiraceae bacterium
GCATCCTTCCTGGAGAAGCATGAGTTTACCCATGAATTCGAGCTTTTGATCGACTACGTGGAGGAAAAAGCCAAGGAAACCGGTGTAGCCAACATGCGGTTGCAGATCCTGAACGTGCGTCTGGAATATGAGAGAAAGCACGGGAAGAAGGAACAGTATAAGGTTCATCTGGAAGAATTCTTTGAGTTATATCAGTGGCAACAGATCGCAAGTAACAAGATGAATCTGCGTGCGGTTGAACTGGGGATCGCTCTGGCAGCAGAGGAAGCAAAGAGAGAGGAAGTAGAGCGTCAGAATAAGATCCTGGAAACCCGTTCCACCCATGATACCATTACAGGCTTACCCAACCGTTACGCACTGAATGTTTATGCGGAAGCGGCATTTGAAAGGGCATTTCAGGCAAAGACATCCTTTGCCATTGAGCTTCTGGATGTGGACTGCTTTAAGCAATATAATGATTCCTACGGACACCAGAAGGGCGATGAGTGCCTGATCATGGTAGCCGATGCACTGAAGGAAGTGGCAAAACAGGACGGTATTTTTGCGGCTCGTTTTGGCGGAGATGAATTTGCCATCATTTATGAAGACTTTACCGATGAAGATATTAAGCAGATCGCAGAGCAGCTTCGCCTGGAGATCATGAACCGGCATGTTCCCAATGCCAATTCCGATGTTATGCCTTTTGTGACCATTTCACAGGGCATCCGGAATTCCGTTCCGGTAGAAGGCAACAAGGTATGGGATTTCCTCTATGGTGCAGACAATGCTTTGTATCAGGTAAAGAGAAATCAGAAGAACAATGTCCATCTGGTACATAAGGTAACCCAGGTCCTGTACGAATAAGAAGTGGAATTTCCTTATTGACAGAAAAAGGGTTTTTCCCTATATTAGGTGGTAAGTAAATACTACCCCAAAGGTGATGCCGAAGAGGAGTAGACAGAAGCCCCCGTTCAGAGAGAACTTCAGATGATGAGAGAAGTTTACGGGAAGAGCTGTTGAAGGTAGCTTCGAAACCGGAAGACCGAGAAAACCGAGATCGGGTATAAGTCTTCCCGTCAGATCCACGTTACAGGATCGGGTTCTGATAGGAACCGCTAAGGCAGAGAGATCTGCGAACAAAGGTGGTACCGCGTTTATAACGCCCTTTGCTGACGGAAGTCGGCAGAGGGCTTTTTTAATGGTAGGGATGCCTGACGGATATGTATTTGACACTTGGAAGAGAAGGAGAAGACATGAAGAAAGAACTGGCAAAAACCTATGACCCTAAGGGCATAGAAGACCGAATTTATCAGACATGGATGGAAAAAGGTTATTTTCATGCAGAAGTAGATCACAGCAAGAAGCCGTTTACCATTGTGATCCCGCCCCCGAATATCACAGGGCAGCTGCATATGGGCCATGCATTGGATGAGACTATGCAGGATATCCTGATCCGTTATAAGAGAATGCAGGGTTACAATGCATTATGGCAGCCTGGCACCGATCATGCGTCCATTGCTACGGAAGTTAAGATCATCGAAAAGCTGAAGCAGGAAGGCATCGATAAGCGTGACCTGGGACGTGAAGGCTTTTTAAAGCGTGCCTGGGAATGGAAGGAAGAGTACGGCGGACGTATTTTAAACCAGCTGAAGAAGCTGGGCGCTTCCTGTGACTGGGAGAGAGAACGCTTTACCATGGATGAGGGCTGCAACAAGGCGGTTACCGAAGTCTTCTGTAAGATGCATGAAAAAGGATGGATCTATAAAGGCAAGCGTATGGTTAACTGGTGCCCGGTATGTAAGACTTCCATCTCCGATGCGGAAGTTGTATACGAGGAGCAGCAGGGCCATTTATGGCACATTAAGTATCCTCTGGTAGATGCAGACGGAAAACCCAGCACCACGGAATTTCTGGAGTTTGCAACCACCCGTCCCGAGACCATGTTGGGTGATACAGCGGTAGCCATTAACCCTGCGGATGAACGATATGCACATCTTCGCGGCAAGCAGGTTTGGCTTCCCATTGTAAATAAAGCCATTCCCGTTGTAGAAGATGATTATGTAGATATTGAGTTCGGTACCGGTGTTGTTAAGATCACACCTGCCCATGACCCTAACGACTTTGAGGTTGGTAAGCGTCATAACCTGGAAGTGATCAACATCTTAAACGATGATGCCACCATTAATGAGAACGGTGGTAAATACTGCGGACTGGACCGTTATGAATGCAGAAAGCAGATCGTGGAAGAACTGGATCAGATGGGACTTCTGGTTCGTATCGAGGATTATTCTCACAACGTAGGAACCCACGATCGTTGTAATACAACCGTAGAACCCATGGTTAAGGATCAGTGGTTCGTTAAGATGGATGAACTGATCAAACCTGCGGTAAAGGCCGTTCAGGACGGCGAGATCAAGCTGATCCCGGACCGCATGGATAAGACCTACTTTAACTGGACGGATAACATCCGTGACTGGTGTATTTCCAGACAGCTCTGGTGGGGACATCGTATTCCTGCCTATTACTGCGATGATTGTGGTGAAGTAGTGGTAGCACGGACCAAACCCGAGAAATGCCCTCATTGCGGAGGGACTCATTTCACACAGGATCCCGATACGCTGGATACCTGGTTTTCTTCTGCCCTGTGGCCCTTCTCTACTTTGGGCTGGCCGGAGATGACCGAGGATCTTAAGTATTTCTATCCCACCGATGTTCTGGTAACCGGCTATGATATCATCTTCTTCTGGGTTATCCGAATGATCTTCTCCGGATACGAGCAGATGGGTGAAAAGCCGTTCCACACCGTATTATTCCACGGTCTGGTAAGAGACAGCCAGGGACGTAAGATGAGTAAATCTCTGGGGAACGGTATCGATCCGCTGGAGATCATCGACCAGTACGGTGCCGATGCACTGCGTCTGACCCTGATCACCGGCAATGCACCCGGTAACGACATGCGTTTCTATATGGAGCGTGTGGAAGCATCCAGAAACTTTGCCAACAAGGTATGGAACGCAACTCGTTTCATCATGATGAATTTTGATCAGGCCATGGAAAAACGTGGGCTCTCTGAGACCGCTCTTCCCTGGGATGTTACCTTTGATGAGATCAAGGATAAGCTGGAGCCGGTAGATAAGTGGATCCTTTCCAGACACAACAATGTGATCCGTGAGATGACCTCCAATATGGATGCTTTCGAACTGGGTATTGCGGTTTCCAAAGTATATGACTTTATCTGGGATGAATTCTGTGACTGGTACATCGAGATGGTGAAGCCCCGTCTTTATAATTCGGATAACACCGACAGCCAGGATGCTGCCCTTTGGACCCTTAAGTATGTCCTTATCGATGCACTGAAATTATTGCATCCTTATATGCCGTTTATTACGGAAGAGATCTTCGATACGGTTCAGAGTAAAGAGGAATCCATCATGATCTCCCAGTGGCCGAAGTACATGGAGTCCATGAATTTTGCTAAGGAAGAAAACGACCTGGAGACCTTAAAGGAAGCCATCCGTGGTATCCGTAACATCCGTACACAGATGAATGTAGCTCCCAGTCGTAAGGCAAAGGTATATGTAGTAAGTTCTAAGGAAGCCATCCGAAATACCTTCACGGAAGGAGCTCTGTTCTTCGCACCTTTGGCATACGCTTCCGAAGTAGAAGTACAGGCAGATAAGAGCGGTATAGCAGATGATGCG
>JAIKYN010000020.1 GCA_024683155.1 Lachnospiraceae bacterium
AAAGCAAAATAAGATCCGCTTTAAGGCCAGGTTAAGCGGCCGTCAGGAAGTATATATGGCCAGTATGACTGCAGCATTGGATCGTTATCAGGATCCTTACGGGTATGTCATTGCGATGACGGATATTACCAAAGAAGAGGCACTGATCCTGGAGGCAGAAAGTGGCAGTCGTGCCAAGAGTAACTTCCTTGCCAACATGTCCCATGAGATCCGTACACCCATGAATGTGATCCGGGGCATGGCGGAAGTCATCCTGCGGGACAGTTCGGATGAGGAAGCACGAAAAAACGCCGGAATGATCGTAACCGCATCTGAAAGTCTGCTGTCCATCATTAATGACATTCTGGATTTTTCCAAGATCGAATCCGGCAAGCTGGAGATCCTGGAAGAGCCCTTTCATTTATTGTCTCTTATAAACGATGTGGTAACCATGATCGGTATCCGTCTGAAGGATACCCAGGTAGAACTGATCACCCGGGTGGATCCGGAGATTCCCTCCGGTCTGTTGGGAGATGAATTGCGAATCAAGCAGGTACTGATCAACCTGCTGAATAATGCAGTGAAATTTACCAGACAGGGTAGCGTTACCCTGAAGGTCTCCTGTGAGATCACGGATCAGACGCAGTGCCTGCTGCGAATGGATGTGATCGATACCGGGATCGGCATCCGGGAAGAAGATCTGCAGCAGATTTTTGAAAGCTTTACCCAGGTAGATGCCAGAATCAACCGGGAAGTGGAAGGAACCGGACTGGGTCTTGCCATATCCCGTAATCTGGTTCGGGCTATGGGCGGAGAAATAGGCGCTAAGAGTCAATACGGAGAGGGATCCGATTTTTATCTGACCATTCCTTGTAAGATTACGGATCCGAAGCCCTGCGGCGATCTGCGGGAGGATCGTAACCTGCGCGTTCAGGAGGCGTTCAAACCTGCATTTAAGGCAGAAGGAGCCCGTGTTCTGGTGGTAGATGATAATGATATGAATCTTCAGGTTGCGGAAGGCCTTCTGAAGCCTTACGGGATCCTTCCCACCAAGGTGCAAAGCGGTATTGCGGCGGTTCGCTGTGTGGAGAAAATGGAGCTCTTTGATCTGATCTTCATGGATCATATGATGCCGGGAATGGATGGCATGGAAGCCATGCAGAAGATCCGGGAGATGCAACCGGAGCAGCATGTTCCCATTATAGCCCTGACAGCCAATGCCATCAGCGGAATGGAACAGCAATACCGGCAGGCGGGCTTTGATGGTTTTTTGGCGAAGCCCATCGAGCCGGAAAAACTGGATGGATTATTGCGGAAGTACCTGAAGCAGTGATGTTATACGAGGGGATGTATGTACTGAAAAAGGAGAATGGGGTTGAAGTATCTGAAAACATTTTTATCTGCCATACTGGCCGGGATCTGCATTGGGATCGGAGGCATTGTATATCTGTCCGTGGAAAGTAAACTGGCGGGTGCTTTTTTCTTTACCACCGGACTGTTTGTGATCTGTATATTCGGCTTGGATCTGTTTACCGGAAAAGTATGCTATACCTTTCAGCGGGGAAAAGAGGGGGCTGTAAAACTACCCATTATTTTCCTGGGAAATTTTGCAGGTACGTGGATCATGGGAACCCTGGTTGGTTTTACCAGGATCGCTGCGGTATCGGAAGCAGCGACGGCACTTTGCGCGGTGAAGCTGACCGATGGATATCTCAGTTTGTTTATTCTGGGTATTTTCTGCAATATCATGATCTATATCGCAGTGGAAGGTTATGCCCATGCACCCCATGAACTGGGGAAATATCTCAGTTTATTCTTTGGAGTGATGGTATTCATCCTTTGCGGGTTTGAGCACAGCATTGCGGATATGTTTTATTTCAGCGCGGCAAAGATGTGGAGCACAGAAGCATTTCTCCGGATCCTGGTCATCGCGGCAGGCAATGCGGCAGGTGGTGTATCCTTTCCTGTACTCAGAGGGCTGCTTGAGAAATGAAATAATTTGCTTTATTGAAACAAAGTGCCTATAATCAACCTATAAAACGCATCTCAGTAAAAACATCCCGGCAGGAAAGCGATCATCCGATTAAGACTTGGGGGAGTATAAGATGATTTACTACCATGATCTACCGTTATCTGAGGATATCTTAAAGGCTTTGGATGAACTGAAGATAGAATATGTATTTCAACCCATCTTTTATCCGGATGGGAAGACGATCTATGCCCACGAAGCATTGATGCGCCCCTGCGGCATGAACGTAACAGAGCTGATCCGGATCTATCAGGAACAGGACCGGCTGCATGTGCTGGAGGTGGCTACCTTCTTTGGAGCGACCCAGGCCTTTCTCATGCGGGGGTATAAAGAGAAACTATCCGTGAATTCCTTTCCCTGCGAGATCTTTACGGAGGAAGAGGTAAACGCCTATATCGATTATTACGGGAGAGATAAAACAGCGTTGATCATAGAGATACTGGAGTATCCCCGCTTTGTAGAGGAGATTGCCCGGGTAAAACGAAAAGTAGCCGATATCAGCAGCAATCTCATTGCCATAGATGATTTCGGATCCGGATTAAATGACTATTCCATCATAGATGCAACCCAGCCGGATATTGTAAAGATCGATCGTTCCATGATCAGTAACGTGGACAGTGATCCCGGAAAACAGGAAGCTTGCAGAAAGATCATTGAACGGGTTCACGGCGAGAAGAAACTCATCGTTGCGGAAGGGATCGAAACTGCGGACGAATTTCAGTGCATGAAAGATCTGGGAGCAGATCTGTTCCAGGGATATTATCTGGCAATGCCCCGGTAATAAAGGATTTGGTAAGGCGTCCGACGTTTGCTCGGACGTCTTTTTTGGAAGGATATAGAAAAACGATTTTCTCTGTGCTATATTAAAAAATGGAATGGATAAACTATGGTTTGACTGACGTTTTACCTGAGGATGTATCATACACCGCAGGTTGGAAAAATGCAGGGAGATAAATAGATATGGCAAGAAAAAAACAGGAAAATATCGTTACCATCAAGGATATCGCTGCTTCCTGCGGCGTATCCATATCGACGGTTTCCAACGTACTGAACCGAAAGAAAAACAAGGTAAGTGAAGAAGTTGCGACAAAAATACTGGCAGAAGTGGAACGGACCGGTTATCGTCCCAATTATCTTGCCAGGAATCTGCGCTCCATTTCCACGAAGACCATTGGGATCGTGGCGGAAGACCTGGTAGTCTTCAGCTCGTCCTCCATGATCGAAGGAGCCATGAACTGCTGCGAAGAGCAGGGCTATAACGTTATCATAGAAAATATGCGGCTGTTCGGCCGCTGGGGCGGCACCTGGATGCATGACGAAGCTTTATTTCAGTCAGCGTTGCAGCCGGTTTTATCCAAGATGGATTCCATGAACGTAGACGGGATCCTGTATATCGGTGGCCATGAGCATACGGTAAATCGCCTGAACAGTGTAAATGACCTGCCCATCGCCATGGCGTATGCCATTGCTTCGGATAAGGAGATCCCTACCTTCCGTCTGGACGATGTATCCGGTGGTTATGAAGTGATCCGCTATCTGGTATCCTGCGGACACAAGCGCATCGGGATCATTGCAGGTGAGCCGGATAATACCCATACGGTAAATCGTATGCTGGGAATACAGAAAGCGATGTTCGAGGAAGGCCTTTTGTTTGATCCGGATCTGATCTCTTATCAGACCTGGAATAAAGAGGGCGGCTATGAAGGCATGAAGGCGCTGCTGGATAAAAATGTGACGGCTGTTTTCTGCATGTCCGATCTTATCGCGGCGGGAGCCTATATGTGCTTGTCGGAGCAGGATCTGAAACCGGGCAGGGACATATCCGTAATGGGCTATGATAATCAGGAGATCTCCAAGTGTCTGACTCCGCCGGTAACAACCATGGCGCTTCCTTTGGAGGAGATCGGTTATGCCGCTGCAGCGGAGATCATCCGCAGGGTCGCAGGAGAAGAAGGTGGAGATAATAATCCGGATGTACGCATCAGGGGAAAACTGATCGAAAGAGGGTCTGTATGTAAGATCAACGGATAGATGGAAAAATGGTTGGCAGGACAAAGAAATTTGTCCTGCTTTTTTTACGCCTTTTTGTGCGAAACATGAAAATGATTTCGCTTCGGAAAAATGAAACCGGATCAGAAAAAGAAATCCGTATCCGAAAATAATTGGCAGAGATTAAGAAAAACGTTTTGCCGAAAATACGGGAAAAATGAAAAATTCCTGTGAAAAGTCCACAATATTTTTAAAAACATTTGTGCGAAAATTACGTATTGACCAAATAAATCCACATTCCTATAATGAGAAAGCGAACGAGGAAAAACGATTCACCAAAATCGTGAACCTGGTTTCAATATGGAATGCGCACCATATGTAGAAACAAATCATTCAATCCATAGGGAAAAAGATTATCAGGAGGTTATCTATGAAAAAAGGATTGGCACTTTTGCTGACATCCGCTTTGGTTTTTTCCTGCCTGACAGGATGCGGAAAGACAGAAGAAGCTGGAAGCAGTGCTCAGAGCACAGATACAACAGCAGCTGTAACTGCTGATGCGGGAACAGAAGCTGCAGCAGATGCAGGGGAAGCATTAGACGCTGCTGAGCAGGCGATCGCTGACAGAAAAGCGAAGGCTGCTGAAAGCGGAGAGTATGAAAAGATCGTGGTTTCTTTCTTTGACTGGACCGGAGCACCGGCAGGCATCGACAGGATCAATGCGAAATTAAGTGCATACACAGAAGAAACACTGGGTGTGGATGTAGAGTTACTGATCATTGATTCGGCAGCATATACCGAAGACATCAAGCTGATGCTTTCTTCCGGTGAACAGGTGGATCTGTTCTCCACATGCGGTCCCGGATATATGACCTGTGTAAATAACGGATATACCGCAGATCTGGAAGCTGACGGACTGCTGGATACTTACGGTGCAGGCCTGAAGGATTTCATCCGTGCGGATTATCTGGATGCTTGCCGTGTTGGCGGCACTCTTTACGGTGTTCCTCCCATTAAGGACTATGCGATCCAGACGGCAGCCGTTTGTATCGGAACCGAGTATCTGGAGGGTGCAGGCGTTGATCTTTCCACATTCCAGAAGGATGACCTTGGTTACTACAAGTGCAGCTGGGATGATATTGATGACATGTTTGCAAAGATGCATGCAGCATTCCCCGATAAGACTGTTTATTCCACACAGGATAACATGCTGACACAGGGCAGCTGTGTAGACAACATTGGCGGAGACTATTACGGAACACTGTTAAATCCTTCTCAGGATCTGACCATTGAAAATGTATACGAATCCGAGATCTTCAAGACCTGGTGTGAGCGTTTCTACAGATGGAATCAGGCCGGTTATATCTCCGGTGATGCGCTTACCGACACCAACGGTGCATCCGCAAGAATCAAGTCCGGTGCATATATGGCAATGATGGCATGCGGTAAGCCTGCATATGAAAACCAGATCTCCGGTGAGTGTGGTCGTCCCATGACCGTATTTGATGTAGGAGAGCCCTTCATGAGTTCATCTGCAGTATCTTCTTTCCCCTGGTGCATGAACCAGAACTGTGCAGATCCTATTGCAGCTATGCAGGTACTGCAGGCATTATATACCGATCCCGTTGTAGCGAACCTGGTTTGCTGGGGCGAAGAAGGCGTTGAGTATGTAGTAAATGATGATACCACCATTAACTGGGCAGCCGGCGTAGATGCCAATACTTCCCAGTACTATCCCAATGTACTTTGGATGATGCCTAACCAGTATGCAGCCCATGTATGGGAAGGAGATCCCGTGGATGTAGGTGAGCAGACGGCTAAGTTTAACGACAATTGCCCGGTTAAGTCCAAAGCCCTTGGCTTTACCTGGGATAACAGTGATTATGCTGCAGAATATACTGCTCTGCAGAATGCTTATCAGGAATATTCCGGTAAGGTTATCTACGGATTCGTAGATCCCGAGACCGGTCTGAAAGAATTAAATGATGCACTTTATGCAGCCGGTTTGGAAGAATACATGGCTGCAAAGCAGGCAGCTCTCAATGAGTGGGCGCAGGCAGCAGGAATCAACTAATTATTACGGATCAGGGCAGAGCCGGCAGAAAAGCCGGCTCTGCTTTTAAGAAAAGGATTTTTTGATGAAAAAACGTATAAGACGTTACTTCCCGGTTTATCTCATGGCACTTCCCGGATTACTGTATCTGTTCATCAATAACTATATGCCGCTTCCGGGGCTGGTGCTTGCTTTTAAGAAATTCAACGCACAAAAAGGAATATTCGGTTCTGATTTCGTGGGATGGAAGAACTTTAAATATCTCTTTGCCACCAAAGATGCTTTTGTCATCACCAGAAACACCATACTCTATAATCTGGCATTTATCGTGATCAATACCATACTGGCGGTGTTTGTGGCAGTTTTGCTGGCAGAGATGACTTCCAGAATGAAGAAGATCTACCAATGTCTGATCCTGTTACCCTATATGATCTCCATGGTCATCGTAAGTTATCTGGTATTCGGTTATTTATCCAGTGACAACGGCTTCTTTAATCACACGATCCTCAGTGCCTTAGGGAAAGAGCCCATAAATTGGTACATGGAAAAGAAATACTGGCCTTTTATCTTGGTATTTGTAAATGCCTGGAAGGTGACCGGTTATAACTGCATCATTTACCTCTCCACGATCCTGGGCATTGACCGGGGAATTTATGAATCTGCAGCGATCGACGGTTGCAGTAAATGGAAGCAGATCACAAAGATTACCATTCCCATGTTAAAGCCCACGGTGATCATGATGACACTTCTGGCTGTGGGACGCATCTTTTATTCGGATTTCGGTCTGTTTTATCAGGTGCCTCAAAACCAGGGAGCTCTGTTCTCCGTGACCAATACCATTGATACCTACGTATATCGAGGCCTGCTGGAATTAGGAAACATGTCCATGTCATCGGCAGCCGGTCTGTACCAGTCCGTGATCGGATTTATTCTGATCCTGGGAGCAAATCTCCTGGTTCGCAAGCTGGATCCGGACAGTGCATTGTTCTAGGAGGGCGAAACCATGAGAAGTGATAAAAAATTTCAGATTTTCTCCCATATCGTACTGGCCCTGTTTTCGTTACTGGCGCTGCTTCCTATGATCCTGATGCTGGTTTCGTCGTTCACGGACAATAATGAGATCATCAAGTCCGGCTATTCTTATTTGCCGAAAAAATGGTCCGTCTATGCTTATGAATACATTTTCAGCACCGGCAATTCCGTGCTGCATGCATATGTGATCTCGGTAGTACTGACGGTGGTGGGAACCTGCCTGGCATTATCCATTACCACCCTTTTAGCATATGCTCTTTCCAAGAAAGGCATGCCCGGCCGTGGGATCCTTACCTTCGTGGTGGTTTTCTCCATGCTGTTTAACGGTGGTCTGGTCCCGACCTACATCATCTATACCAACGTGTTCAGTATTAAGAACTCTTTCCTGGCACTTCTGATTCCCGGACTTTTGATGAACGGATTCAATGTAATGCTGATGAAGTCTTACTTTGTATCCTCCATCCCGGAAGAGATCCTGGATGCTACCTATATTGACGGAGCAAATGAGTGGCAGACCTTCTTTAAAGTAGTGATCCCGCTGTCCAAGCCCATTCTAGCCACCGTTGCTTTATTTGCGGGCATCGGATACTGGAACGACTGGATGAACGGCTATATATACATCACCAAACGGACCGATCTGTATTCCTTACAGAATCTGTTAAACCGAATGATGCAGAACATCCAGTATCTGTCACAGTCCAGTTCCAATATACAGAATGCAAACGTTGGACTCAGCGCCATTCCCATGGCTTCCGTGCGAATGGCCATGGCGACATTGGGAATCCTGCCCATTGTGATCATCTATCCGTTTGTACAGAACTATTTTGTTAAGGGAATAACCCTGGGCGGCGTAAAAGGCTGACCATACCATTTCCATGAGGGGATAAACATATATGAAATTAACGATCAATCGAAATAAAAAACTGGGGACGATCAACCCCGATATTTACGGCCATTTCAGTGAACATCTGGGAAGAGGCATCTACGAAGGCCTGTTTGTGGGAGAAGACTCGAATATTCCTAACACCGACGGTATTCGTAACGATGTGGTGGAAGCGCTAAGGGATCTGTCAGTACCGGTCCTTCGCTGGCCCGGTGGATGCTTTGCAGACGAGTATCACTGGATGGACGGCATCGGCCCTAAGGAGAAGCGCAAGAAAATGGTCAATACCAGCTGGGGCGGCGTGACCGAAGATAACAGCTTCGGAACCCATGAGTTTATGCGTCTTTGCGAGCTCCTCGGCTGCAAGACTTACATCAACGGAAATCTGGGAACCGGCTCTCCCAAAGAGATGTCCGAATGGGTGGAATATATGACCGGAACCGGAAGCTCTCCCATGACAGAGTGGCGTAAGGAAAATGGCCGGGAAGAGCCCTGGAAGGTGGATTATTTTGCAGTGGGCAATGAATCCTGGGGATGCGGCGGCAATATGCGCGCCGGCTATTATGCGGATCTTTATCGCCATTATCAGACCTTTATCCGCAACTACGATCCTAAGAACCCTATTAAGAAGATCTGTGTAGGTCCCGGAACCACCGAGACGGACTGGACCAAAGAGGTTCTGTCTGCCTGCTATGAAGGGACGCAGCGGGCCTTCCACGGATTTATGGATTATCTGACCCTGCATTATTACGTATTCCCCAACGGCTGGACCTACAAGGGGGAAGCGGTGGAATTTACCGATGAAGAGTGGTATAAGAGCCTGAACAAAGCCCTTTATATCGAAACAGTGATCCGGAAGAATGAAGCGGTCCTGGACGATTTTGATCCGGAAGGAAAGATCGCTCTTTGTATCGATGAATGGGGTGGCTGGTATGAGGTAGAGAAGGGGACCAATCCCGGATTTTTATACCAGCAGAACACCATGCGGGATGCTCTCATCGCCAGTACCAGTCTGGATATTTTTAATCGTCATTGTAAGAGGGTGCAGATGGCCTGCATCGCGCAGATGGTCAATGTGCTCCAGTCGGTGATCCTGACACAGGGCCCGAAGATGGTAAAAACCCCTACCTATTATGTATTCCACCTGTATAAGCATCATCAGGGAGCGGAAGAACTGGATAGCTTCCTGACGGGAGATGTTCAGGAAGGCCCCAAAGAATGGAAGATCCCGCAGGTTTCTGCATCTGCTTCGGAAAAAGACGGTGTGGTCACTGTCACTGCCAGCAACTTAAGTCTGACAGAGGCTGTACCCGTTTCCCTGGATCTTTGCGGAGAAACGGTGGGCACCGTAAAACAGGCCCGGATCGTTACTGCTGATCAGGTACGGGATTACAACGATTTTGGCAAAGAGGAGAAAGTTACCGAGAAGGATTTTACAGAATACGTGCTGGAAGACGGGAAGATTTCCGTGACGCTTCCGCCGCACAGCGTGATAATGCTCCGGTTTTGTTAAGTTCCGGGGGTCATAACCCCGGACAAAAAGTGTCGGTAAAAACCGCCGAAAGCCCCTTATTTAAAGGGCTGACGGCGGTTTCATCTTTGTATGGATACAGAACGATATCTTTATTCAAATTCGATGGTGCCGGTGGGCTTTGCCGTTACATCGTAGAGGCAACGGTTGATGCCTTTTACCTCATGGGTGATACGGTAGGAGATCTTCTCCAGAAGTTCCCAGTCGATACGCTCAATGGTGGCGGACATGGCATCTTTGGTGTTCACCGCACGGATGATGCATACCCATTCAAAGGCACGCTTTCCGTCCTTTACGCCGGTGGCTTTCAGATCCGGCACAACGGTGAAGTACTGCCATACTTTCTTATCAAGACCCGCTTTTGCAAATTCTTCCCGCAGGATGGCATCGGATTCCCGCAGTGCTTCCAGACGGTCTCTGGTAATGGCGCCGGTGCAGCGAACACCCAGGCCGGGGCCGGGGAAGGGCTGGCGGTTTACCATTTCATCGGGAAGGCCCAGTGCGGAACCGACCACGCGGACTTCGTCCTTGAACAAGAGTTTTAACGGCTCTACCAGTTCCAGCTTTACATCTTCCGGCAGACCGCCCACATTGTGATGTGCCTTAATGCCGTCTTTGCTTTCCAGGATATCCGGGTAAATGGTGCCCTGTCCCAGGAATCCCACACCGGTTAATTTGGCTGCTTCTTCATCAAACACTTTAATGAATTCACCGCCGATGATCTTACGCTTCTGTTCGGGATCACTGACACCTGCCAGCAGGTCCAGAAAACGGTCGGTGGCATCCACATAGATCAGGTTGGCGCCCAGCTGTTTCTGGAAGACATCAATGACCATCTGGCTTTCGCCTTTGCGCATGAGACCATGATTTACATGGATACAGGTCAGCTGCTTGCCGACTGCTTTGATCAGCAGGGCGGCTACAACGGAGGAATCCACACCGCCGGATAAAGCCAGCAGTACTTTTCCGTCACCGATCTGTTTTTGTAAACGTTCTACCTGATCTGCGATAAAGGCATCTGCCTGTTCTCTGGTTGCGATCCGTTCCATGGATTCGGGACGGATATTTTCACTGTTCTCGTAGTACTCTGTTCTTGCATCCGACATAACAATACGCTCCTCTTCGTTTATGTTTTGGTGATAGCCGATACAGGCGGCCATGTTTCGATTATAGCATAAGATGCTTTCTCTTTCGTAAGACATTACTGCGGGTGTATAATAAAATTGTCTGTGTAGGTAGATCCGGAGCGGTTTAAAATGTGGAGTTTGCTGGTATATGACTGGATCGCGGTGGTATTGTTTCTGATCACCCTGATCTCACTTTTGTACAAAGGAATGTATAAAGGCCTGGAAAACAAGGTATTTTTACTGTTCTTGTTTTCGGGGTTTCTTTGTGCCGTGTTTGATATCTGTATGGGGATCTGTTATCGGACCCTGCCCATTACGGATTATCAGCAGACGAAAGCATATTTCTTCGGATACTGGTATTTTATTTTCCGTCAGATCACCAATCTGGTGTATATCCTGTTTATTTTTGCAGTCAGCGGTACCTGGTACAAGCTGGAGCAGCTGAACTACCGTATTATTTTTGCGGTAGTCTCCGTGATCCCCATTGTTTATATCCTGTCCAATCGTTTTACCGAGCAGATCTTTACCGTGTCTCTCACCGAAGGGTATTCCCGTAGGCCGGGCATGCTGTATCTTTATATTTTTTCCGTGATCGTGGGTATCTTCGGATTTATCTACCTGTGCTTTATGCGGCGCTATCTTGGAACCGGTAAATGGCTGGCCATGGCCAGTATGTACGTTTTTTTAGGTGCCAGTTCAGCCTATCAGTATGCCCATCCGGGACGGCTCATCGACCTGTTCACGATTTCCATATCCGGTCTTCTCATTCACCTGCTGATCCAGAGACCGGAGGAAATGTACGATATATCCGTGCGTCTTTACAGTGAATTCGCCTTCCGTGAAAAGATCCGGCGACTTACGCTGACCAAAAGAGAGACCACCATTTTCGTCATACGTTTCCAGAATGCTTTTGAAGTGCGTAATTCTCTGGGAGAAGATGGATTTATTCAGTATGTTAAGGACCGGGCGGCCGAGACCGAGAAGCTATGCAATGAATATACTAAGTCCTTTAAGGTATACTTCCACCCCAGCGGTGCTTTATTTGTAGTATTTGAACATGGGCTGGTAGATCTGGAAAGCCGCCTTCCCGAACTGATCTGGATGTGGGAAGAGGAAAGCCGTAACGGCTACGGAAGTCTGCTTAAGATCCGTCTGTGCAGTATCCGCTATCCGGTGGATATTACCGACCCGGAGGAACTGTTCCATTTCAGTACTTATTTTGGAGATTATATGAAGGACAGTACCACCTTTGCACGTGGTTCCGTTCTTTTACAGGAAAGAGATGTGAGGATCTGTAATACCCTGCCGCAGATCATCTTAAGAGCGCTGCAGGAGAACGGATTTGAACTGTATTATCAGCCGATCTACGATCTGAAGAAAAAACAGTACCGTTCCGCGGAAGCACTGATCCGTCTTCATGATCCGGAATACGGACTGATCGAGTCCGGCATGTTCATACCGGAAGCGGAAAAACGAGATCTGATCCTGCCCATCGGACAGGTGGCACTGGATAAAACCTTTGCTTTTGCCGCCAGGTCTGACTTTAAGGAGCTGGGACTGGACTATATCGAGCTGAACCTGTCGGTAGAGCATTGTCTGAATCCCGGTTTGCAGAAGCAGATTGCTGCCATGGAGAAGAAATATCATACCAGACCGGAGCGGATCAATATTGAGATCACGGAATCCATGTCCGGAGTGGAAACAGAAGCCGGCTTCCGAAACATCGGAGATCTGCGAAACAAAGGCTACACCTTTTCATTGGACGATTATGGCACCGGATTTTCCAATATCATGCGTGCCATGGAACTGCCCATCAGCATCGTGAAGATCGACAAAAGTATCTGCGCGGTCATGGATACCCCAAAAGGCTATTCCATCCTGGCCCATACCATCAGTATGATGCATGATGCCGGATTTGAGATCGTGTGTGAAGGGGTGGAAACCGCTGAGCAGGCAGAACTGTTGGAAAGGCTGGGATGTGATTATATTCAGGGGTATTATTATGCAAAGCCCATGTGTGAAGAGGAGTTCGTAGCTTTTCTGAAGAACAGTAACCGGGCAGAGGAACGGTAGATACGAGATCGTTAACGGCAGAAAAAGGAACAGAAAATCAGAAAGAAAAGTATAAAAAAGGTTGGATCCAACATGAAGAAACACGTACTTAAAAAAATAATGGCAGCGACAGTTATAGCAAGCCTGCTGCTGACCGGTTGCGGCGCTGCGGCAGGAGAAGGCAGCGGTGAAGCAGTTAAAGAGACTGTGGAGGAGACCATCGTTTCCGAAACCGAAGAACCTGCACAGACGAAGGAAGAAACCGCGGAGGAAGCGGTCGTGGAAGATACATCGGAAACAGAGCAGGGAACCCAGGCAGCAGAGGTGATCGACATGACGGCAGAAGAGACGAAAGAAGCGGAGAATAACAGCACGTATACGTCGGAGCTGGTTCCCGAACTGGATATAAAGTCTATGGATCTGGTGGATAATGAGGCCATGGCATTTATCCGTTCCATGAAACTGGGATGGAATCTGGGGAATACCCTGGATGCATATAATGACGGCAATTTATCGGATGACCTCTCCACGGAAACTTACTGGGGAAATCCCAAAACCACAAAAGAACTGATCCGGGGAGTTCATGCAGCCGGCTTTGAGACCATTCGTATTCCCATCAGCTGGCATAATCATGTGGATGGCAACTATAACATCAATGTACAGTGGATGGCCCGTGTGAAAGAGATCGTGGACTATGCCTGTGATGAGGGGATGTATGTCATCATCAATATCCATCATGATAACCATCCGGAAGCCAATGGCATATATCCGGATGCGGCCCGGAAGGAGCAGTCCTTAAAATATGTGAAGACCATCTGGAGTCAGGTGGCAGAGACCTTCAAGGATTACGATGAGCACCTGGTATTCGAAGCCATGAATGAGCCTCGTCTGGTGGGGCATAACAATGAATGGTGGATCGATAATTCCAACAGTGACTGCAAGGAAGCCATCACCATCATCAATGAACTGAATCAGACCTTTGTAGATACGGTGCGTGCTACCGGCGGCAACAATGCACAGCGATACCTTATGTGTCCAGGATATTGTGCTTCTCCCGATGGCGTATTGAATGCCGGTTTTCAGATCCCTTCCGATCCGGCCGACAACAGGATCATCCTTTCCGTCCATGCTTATACTCCTTACAGCTTTGCTCTGGAATATCCGGGAACATCGGAATTTGATCACCGTCTGATGAACAGCTATCAGGACATTGATGCCTTTATGAACAAGCTGTACTATAAGTACATTCGGGAAGGCATACCGGTACTTATCGGTGAATTCGGCGCCCGGGATAAGAGCGGCAACCTGGAAGACCGCGTGCGCTACAGCACCTATTACATTGCCAGAGCCCGTTCCTACGGCATGACCGCATGCTGGTGGGATAACGGAGCGTATACCGGAAGCGGAGAATTGTTTGGCCTGATGAACCGGGATAACGGCAAGGTGGTTTATCAGGATATTTTGGCAGGATTAGTGCGTTATTGTGAATAAAAATACGGAAATCTTTACTTTATGCAATTTCCGGTTTGTAATAGCTAAACAAATAGGATAAACTTGTAACAATCATTTAATCATTACATCGATCCGACAGGAGGGAATCATGCAAAATACAGTTAAGATCAATGAAGATGTTACCTATATCGGAGCCAGTGACCGTCGCCTGGCCCTTTTTGAGAACAGCTATCCGTTGGCCAACGGCGTATCTTATAATACGTACCTGATCTCCGATGGAGAGACGGCCCTTTTGGATACCGCAGATGCTTCCGTGATGCAGATCTTTATGGAGAATCTGTTTTATGCTTTAGACGGTAAGAAGCTGGATCATATCATCATCGATCATATGGAGCCGGACCATTGTGCCAGCCTGGGCCTGGTTATGGAGAATTTCCCGGAGGCCAAGATCTACGGTACCATGCAGGTAAAGAAGATGATCTATCAGTTCTACGGGGTAGATGTGGAGAGCCGGTTTGTTACCGTGAAGGAAGGGGATACCCTTACCATCGGGAAACATACCCTTCAGTTCGTGGCAGCTCCCATGGTGCACTGGCCGGAAGTTATGATGACTTACGATACCTATGACAAGATCCTGTACACAGCAGATGCCTTTGGTGTATTCGGGGCGCTTTCCGGCAACCTTTATGCAGACGAAACCGACATCTGGACGGCAGATCTGGGAGAAGCAAGACGTTATTATACCAACATAGTGGGGAAATACGGCGTGAATGTACAGAACGTACTTAAGAAAGCGGCAGCACTGGATATCAAAATGTTCTGCCCGCTTCATGGCCCTGTGATCCGCGAGGATCTTGGTTATTATCTGGATAAATATGATAAGTGGAGTTCCTACACACCGGAAGATCAGGGGGTAGTGATCGTATATGCTTCCATTTACGGCGGAACGGAGAATGCTGTAGAGGTGATCGCTTCCAAACTGGCAGCCAGAGGGATTAAGAACATCAAGATGTATGATGTATCCAAAACCCATGTATCGGAGCTGGTTGCCGAAGCCTTCCGTGTCAGCCATCTGGTACTGGCCGCACCGACTTTGGATGCAGGCCTGTTCCCCGCTATGGAAACCTTCCTTTTAGAGATCAAGCGCAAGAACTTATGCAAACGTACCGTAGCCCTGGTAGAAAACGGAACCTGGGCGCCTGCTGCAGCCAAAGAGATGACCGCCATCCTGGAGTCCATGAAGGATATGACCATCTTACCGGAGAAGGTAACCGTACGTTCCACAGCGTTGGAAGCAGATACCGCTTCCATGGATGCCATGGCAGATGCTTTGGCAGCAAGTCTTAACGCCTGAAAAATATAACGAACAAGGTTCGGAGGAGTAAAAAAATGAAAGATTACAGCATCGGTACCAGGTGTGTCCAGGCAGGATATACACCTAAGAACGGAGAACCCAGACAGATCCCCATTATCCAGTCCACAACCTTTAAATACGACACCAGTGAGGATATGGGAAAATTATTTGATCTGGAAGCCAGCGGATATTTCTATACCCGCTTGCAGAACCCTACCAATGACATGGTAGCAGCCAAGATCGCGGCCATGGAAGGCGGAACGGCAGCAATGCTCACATCCTCCGGCCAGGCAGCGAATTTCTTCGCACTGTTTAATATTTGTGAAAACGGCAGCCACATTGTGGCTTCGTCTTCCATTTACGGAGGAACCTTTAATCTTATTTCGGTGACCATGGCAAAGATGGGTATTGAGGTGACTTTTGTTTCGCCCACGGCTTCCGAAGAGGAGTTGAATGCAGCGTTCCGTGACAATACCAGAGCGGTATTCGGAGAAACCATTGCCAATCCGGCCCTTACCGTGCTGGATATTGAGAAGTTTGCCAAGGCAGCTCACAGTCACGGAGTACCACTGATCGTGGATAATACCTTCCCCACACCGGTTAACTGCAGACCCATTGAATGGGGTGCAGATATCGTAACCCATTCCACCACCAAGTATATGGACGGACATGGGGCAGCAGTGGGCGGAGCCATTGTAGATTCCGGAAAGTTTGACTGGATGGCCCATGCAGATAAGTTCCCCGGACTTTGCACACCGGATGATTCCTATCACGGCATCACCTATGCAGAGAAGTTCGGTAAAGAAGGCGCTTTTATCACCAAGTGTACCGCACAGCTGATGCGTGACTTTGGCTGTATCCAGTCTCCCCAGAATGCATTTATTCTGAATCTGGGACTGGAATCCTTACATGTAAGAATGCCCAGACACGTGGAAAACGGACAGGCGGTGGCAGAATTCCTGGAACAGCATGAGAAGGTTGTGAAGGTAAGCTATTCCGGACTTGCATCCGATCCCTACCATGCACTGGCACAGAAATATCTGCCCAACGGAGGATGCGGTGTGGTTTCTTTCGAAGTAAGGGGCGGCCGTAAAGCGGCTGAAATTTTCATGAAGCATCTGAAGCTGGCAGCCATTGAGACCCATGTAGCAGATGCCAGAACCTGTTGCCTGAACCCTGCCACCTCCACGCATCGTCAGATGACCGAGGAACAGCTGGAAGCAGCAGGTATTCCTGCAGGTATGATCCGTATGTCCTGCGGTCTGGAGGATAAGAAAGACCTTATTGCCGATCTGGCACAGGCACTGGAAGCCATCGGATGATTCTTTCTGAGGGGGAGAAGCAGAAAGAAGGATGCGAACTATATGATAAATCGTTGCAGATTTGGAACGAAGTTATTTTGTATGGGATTAGTGCTGGCTTTGCTCACCGGATGTGGGCAGGGGGGCACGGATACCACTGCGGATCCCGCTGAGAGTCCGGCAGCATCGGAGGAGGCAGAGAATGCCGGAGATGTTACGGATCAGGCTGAGGAGATGCCGACAGGTCCGGTGGAATCTTCGATCTTCGTGGAGGCCGTCAAAGACCTGCCGGAGGATTTTATTACCGGGTTCGATGTTTCATCGTACCTTACGGAAAGAAACAGTGGCGTTCATTTCTACGATTATGATGGGAAGGAATTGTCGGAAGAAGGCTTTTTTACCTTCCTCCGTTCCTGCGGTGTGAATTATATCCGGCTGCGTCTTTGGGTGGATCCCTATGACGAAGCGGGACATGCATACGGCGGCGGTAATTGTGATCTGACCAATGTAACCACCATGGGGAAATGGGCTACCGATGCAGGCATGAAAGTGCTCATCGATTTCCATTACTCCGATTTCTGGGCGGATCCCAGCAAACAGTACTGTCCCAAGGCCTGGGAAGGTATGGACATAGATGCCAAGGCACAGGCTCTTTCGGAGTATACGGTCGAAAGCCTGAACGCATTACTGGATGCAGGTGTGGACGTGGGTATGGTACAGATCGGAAACGAGACCACCGGTGGTATGGCAGGAGAAACCAGCTGGCCCAAGATGCTGCAGCTGTTTGATGCAGGGAGTAAGGCAGTGCGGGAAGTATCCGCAGCCAAAGGCAAAGACATTGGGATCGCGGTCCATTTTGCCAATCCGGAGAAAGAAGGAAAGTACAAGAACTTTGCCTATAAACTGTCGGCAGCGCATATTGATTATGACGTATTTGCATCCTCCTATTATCCTTACTGGCACGGCAGCCTGGAGAATCTTACGGCAGTGCTGAAGGAAGTGGCGGATACTTATGATAAGAAAGTAATGGTGGCTGAGACCTCGTATATGTATACCTGGGAGGACGGCGATGGTTCCGGTAATACAGAAAGCCGGGAAACGGTAGGCTCTGTATGGGACTACGCAGTATCGGAACAGGGCCAGGCAGATGTGATCTCCAAGGTTACCCGGGCAGTACTGGATACGGGTGCGGGGATTGGCGTATTTTACTGGGAACCGGCCTGGATCCCGGTGCAGGTATGGAACGGAGAGGAAACCGTTTATCTGGAAAATCAGAAGATATGGGAAACCTATGGTTCCGGCTGGGCCAGCTCTTATTCCGGCGGGTATGATGCAGATGCCGCCCAGTATTACGGAGGATCTGCAGTGGATAATCAGGCGTTGTTTGATTTTGAGGGTCATCCCCTGGAGTCTCTTCGCACTTATCTGTACCTGAGGATCGGTGCAGTAGCACCTGTCAGCGTATCGCGGGCAGAAGTGGAGCCTTTGCTGGGGGCAGCCGGAGAGATCCCTGAGGTTCCGAAGACGGTAACCGTGGAGTATAATAACGGTACCAGTGAAGAAGCAGAGATCACCTGGAAGGAAGAAGATCTGCAGGCAGCAGCAGAAGGAGGAGCCGGCACCTATACGGTGAACGGTACCTACGAGGCGGCAGGAGAAACTCATGCGATCAGCTGCCAGGTAACCCTGAATACCAAGAATTATATTGTGAATCCCGGCTTTGAGACGGCAACCGGACATGACTGGGAGATCATAGATCATAACAATATCGGCTGTGTAGCCATTGAGAACGATCTGAACAATGTACTTAGCGGCAACGGATGCCTGAAATTCTGGTCAGAACAGGATCAGAGTTTTACAGCGCAGCAGGTGATCCATCTGGAAAGCGGGACCTATCGCTTCGGTGGTCATCTGGAAGGCGGAGATGCGGGAGATTCTCCTGTTTTCTTTATCTTTGTGCAGGAGGGGGATATGGTCTACCGGGAAGATACATCGGTTTCTTCCTGGCAGGTGTGGGAAAACCCCGAAATTGCCGATATAGTAATTACCGGTGAATGCGATGTGACGGTGGGGCTTCATGCAGAGGTTCCCGGTAAGGCCTGGGGCGCATTCGATGATTTTTACCTTTACAAACTGGACGAATGACTTTTTACCGCTGATGGTTTTTTACCGTGCTCTTTATGAGGGGGAGTATGTAAATGCGGAATTCAAAACTTTATCGAATCATATATCTGGG
>JAIKYN010000048.1 GCA_024683155.1 Lachnospiraceae bacterium
GATCAGGCAAAGGCTGTTTACGAGAATCTCGGAAACGGAACCCACGATGCCTGGGCTAAGAGCGTGATCGGTATTTCCGATTGGGGTCAGGTTCTGAAGTAATTTTATAACCCAAAAACATTTAAGGGGTGTGACGAAAAGTCACACCCCTTTTTGCGTTCAACTATAGATGAGGTTACTCCAAGGCAGATTTTGCCAATGCTAAAGTATCGGCAGGAATGCCGCTTGCTAAGATGGAGGACTCGGATTCCCCATCTTTCAACCGCTGAATGCAGCCCAGTAATAGTAACTGGCCTTTGGATACACCTTCAGAGAGACCTTCTGCATGTCCTTCATTACGCCCCACCGTGAGACCCTCTTTATAAGAATTATGCTGTACTCTTTCTAACTGCTTTTCCAACGTGTATTCTTCCAAGATCATACCAATTACCCCCATTTTGTTGGCTTTCAGAAAATCCACCAGAACGCCGACGAAAGACACTTTACTGTGTTTTGGGAAGGCTGTCAACCTATCCAAAAATATATTAGATAAATATCTAACATAGATGTTGACAAGAATAAAACATCATAGTATTTTATAATCATCAAAAGAAACGTTCGACGAACGTCTAATGACGAGGAGTTATTATGAAAAACAATCGTTACAAAGATCTGCTTTCCAATCGAAATTACACAAAGGATCTGGCTGCGGCGCTGATCAACCGATTCGGTGATTCCATTGATGCCATTGCTTCCAGTTGGATCGTTTATGAGATCACCGGTAAGGCATCCTGGTCAGCAGTGATCTATGCGTTAAACCAGTTACCGTCGGTATTTATCACACCTCTTGCAGGCCCCCTGGTGGAGCAGTGGGAGAAAAAGAAGGTCATGGTACTGACAGATGTGATCCGTGCGATCTGTGTGGGGATCATGGCAACCGGTCTTTTGCTTGGCTTTTTAAGTGCTCCGCTGATCGCGGTGCTGACGCTTGTCATTTCCACTGCAGAAGCATTTCGTGTTCCGGCAGGAACGGCGATGATGCCCATGCTGGTAAAGAAAGAGGAATATGCCCATGCAGTTTCCCTTTCCCAGTCCCTTTCTTCCATTGTTCAGCTCATTGGTATGGGAGCTGCAGCCGTGATCATTGCACTCATCGGAACAGCCGGAGCGATCTATGTGGATATGGCTACTTTCCTTTTATCCGCACTGCTGATCTTCTCCATGCGTCTTCCCGATGATCACAGGGAAAAGGGTGCAGGCTTTTCCACGAAAGTCTACCTGCAGGATCTCAAGGCCGGTTTCCTCTATTGTGCAAGCAAGCGTACCCTGGTGACACTAAGTATCCTGATCCTGTTTTTAAACGGGATTCTGGTTCCGCTGAACAGTCTGCAGACCCCCATGGTACAGGAGATCTTTTCCGGTAGCCCCCTTTATCTGTCGGTTCTGGGTGTTGCCGTTACCATTTCCATGCTGCTGGGATCGGTTGTCTTTCCCATGATCAGCGAGCGCCTGAGCGGTAAAATATTCCTGACCCTTTGTGCCTTCGGTATCGCCGTTTTCTATGTGGGGATCATTTTGTTGCAACCCCTTTACGGCAACCCGTACATTGCGGTTTCGGCTTTGGCCATCCTGACCGGGCTTCTGGGCTTTTGTGTCAGCCTTGGCAGCATGTACATCAACGTGGAGATGCTGAAAGTCATTGATCCGGAATATCTGGCACGGGCGGCTTCCATCGGAAACGCACTGGCATGTGCCATCATTCCGGTAACAGCCTTTGCCGTGAGTGGCAGTGTGGGATTCCTTGGCGTCAGCGGAATCTTCATGATCGCAGGTGTCGTTTCCGTGATTTGTCTGATCTTTATTGCAAGCAACCGCAGTTTGAATGAAACGGAGCAGACCGTTTCAACGGAGGGAGTATGAACGAGTACAGTGAGAAGATCCAATATGCGGTAGAGAGTATCTACCTGTTAAACGATCTGGGTCAAGTTTTTTCCAAAGGAGCTCCATATATGAAGGAGCGCCTGGATAACCTGGCAAAAAAGAACAATCTGACGGTAACAAAGGAAATGGAGGAGATCGGGAATCTCCTGGTTACCATAGAAGAAAAAGCGGCGAAGGAACTTTCCGGAGAAAAAGAGGAGATCCTCTTTTATTTCCGGGAGGGCAAGGAGAGCCTCAAATCTTTTGGGAATCTGCTGCTTCTATCCGATGAGATCGTTATGTCTGGCCACTGGAAAACGACGACCACACTGTACAAGTATTTAAAGGGATTATCCATGCAGGAATATACCAATGCTTTTTATGCGGTCCTGCGAAGCTATGCCGGTGGGACAAACCGGGATGAAGACGACGATGGGGATTATACCTATGTGGATGTCCTGGATGCCATCGACCAGATGCAGGAAGTGTCGGATAACGAAAAACTCCGCCTGCAGCAGCTCTACCTCCACTACGAGGAGCATCTGGAGAAGGTACAGCCCATTTTAAAGAAAGCAGAGACGGTAATCAAAGGCTTTGAAAAGCAGTTGGAAGCCTATGGAAAGAAAACCATCAGTTTTCTTAAGAAGACGGTGGGAGAAGAACCTTTTTTGCTGTATCTGCTCCGCAATGTGCAGCATCAGCAGGTCCTTCCGGCGATTACAAAACCCAGTCAGGTGCAGGTCTATTATCTGCACTGCACCGTCATGGGCGCCAAACTGGAAGGAAAGACCATTGAAACGGCCGTAGGCACCGCATCGGTAGGCGTCATGTTCGGAGCAGGTGTCTCGCTGGAAGAACTCATGGCCAGCCGGGATCTCATGGAAGAGGAAAAGGCGCAGACGATCCTGAAGCTGTTAGCGGATAAGAGCAAGTTTACGATCTTGTCCATGACCGGGAAGGAACCGGCATACGGTGCTCAGCTGGCAGCGAAACTGGGGCTTTCCACGGCCACCATTTCCCATCATACGTCGGCTCTTATGGATGAGGGGCTTTTGACCATCGATAAGGTGGACACCAAGATCTACTATCGGGCCAATCAGGAGATGCTGCGGAATCTGCTGACCTATCTGGAGCAGACGTTGTTGTGATTGATGTTTTTTAACCATTGAGAAGGAATCTACTTGGTAGATTCCTTTTTTAGTTTGCGCGGTAGTAGCAGAGTAATGCCAGAACAGATACAACATAACTGTTGAAATAACAGATACATTATGATACGGTAATATATTATTATATTTGAACAAATAATAGGATAATTATCTATTAATCTATTAATCAAATGCATGGATTCGCTGAAATCACTATATGGGTTGTGAAAGGGGATTATTCATGAAAAAAGTAGTCCGTATTTTGTCATTTGCAGTGTTGTTGCTTTTCTTGTTAATTCCGATTCAAGTCAAAGCAGCAGAGAAGCAGATGTATTGTTTGTATAACCCTGCAAACAAAGAATACTTATATACCGTGGATGAGAATGAAAGAAATAATCTGTTGTCTGTATGGGAGGATAAGGGCGTTATTTGTTCC
>JAIKYN010000073.1 GCA_024683155.1 Lachnospiraceae bacterium
TTATCGGACTACAATATTGAAGTAGTGCGAAATGATATTACAACTATGGTTTTGGATGGGCAAAAAAGAGGAGATAGTATTGAGCAGGTCATCGGAGGAGATTACCGGGAGTTTTGTGATAGTATTATAGATACATTTCCCAAAAAAACCTTGGTTGAAAAACTATTGGGAACCACGGATTTGATCTGTTTCTGCATGGCGATTTTGCTGACAATTCATTTGCTATTATCAAAAGAGACAATTGATATTATAAAAAATCTGGTTACGAAGCAGCCTATTGACTTTACATATACCATTACACTTGGGACAGTGATGGGAATGGTGACGATTATGATAGCTGCTGTTTTGTTGGTAAAAGTAATCTTGGATAATATATTTAGTGGAAAAGAGAAAAAGAAACCGGTTGGGTCTATGGTGTTATTTGCAGTAATAATTGCCTTATTAATAGCTAGTGTATTTGTAAAGATGCCACTTTTTAGTATTAATATTTTGGTGGCGATTGCGATGATTATTGTTTTATATGGGGCGCATTTTATTATTTCCGGGATGGGGGATTAACTACCGGACAGGGCTGTCAGGTCAGAAAAACAGGGCATTTCTCACTTTGGGTCGTGGCTTTTTTGAACAGATTGCAGAAGTATTGAATGTTTCCGGAAGAACAGTATCCCGGTGGGGAAATGGAACGGTTGAGAGTACCATGAGCAGGAAGGGAGGCAGTTGCCATACGAAATTAAGTGCTCGGCTATTTTAATCTGAGGAGAAAAGAACCATGCCGGCTCCTGTATCAGGTATAACAAGGCATGGAATAAAAATACCGGAATTCCTATAGAATGGATAAAAGACGCGGGACATAATTCTAATACAGATGCACCGGAAATTGTAAATCGGCTGATTGAAGACCTGGTCAAGAAATTATAGCTAAGAGAACAGTGAGTAGTATCGCATTAGAAGAAGATATGATACTGTAATGATACTATTTCTTCGAAAAACACAGGAAATACAAGGCATTTCAATGAATTGTGGAGATAAAGAATGCCGTATTTAACATGGTTTACAATGAGAAACAGATTTGGAACTACCGAGATGGAATAATAAAGTGATAAAAAAACGTATCCGCAAGCCCTTGATTTTGCAGGGCTTGCGGATTTTTTATGCTCTTTTGTGACACCATTTTGATGTAAAAAAATGTATCAAAAAGGTATCATTTCATATGGCTTGAAGGTGATAAGCCCGTAAATATGCGGATGTGACAGGTTTGAATTTAAGGAGAATTGGTTCGAACCACATGAAATAGGTGAATATATTTCTGCTATATCTAATGCAGCTATCATGCATGGTGAAGAAATGGCTTATTTTGTTTGGGGTGTTAACAACGATAGCTATGAGAAAAAACGGAATGCTTAAATTCCTGCAGCCGGGTGAGAGTAAAACATATCATGTAAAGATCAGCATGATTGAATAGTAGAAAACATTAAATAAAAACAGACGAAGCCCTGTAAATAAGAATTCTACTTTTCAAGTTTTTTTCTATATTCCTTAGGTGTCATATGATAATGTTCGTTAAATACCTTATAAAAATGTGCTCGATTGGTAAAACGTAGCTCTTCTGCAATCTGGGAGATGTTCTTATCGGTGTTGCGCAACAACTTTTCAGCGGCGGCCATGGTAAAAGTCATGCTATATGCAAACAGACTTTTGCCGGTCGCTTTTTTTACGATCCTTCCGATATAGGAGCCATCATAGTTCAAAATTTCTGACAATTCATGATTTGTAATGCGTCCGTTTCTTTCCTCCAGCAGTTGTTCAATACGGGCAAAAAGAAAGGAATCCATGTTACTTCCTGTGGAAATGTGTTCCACATGGTAGTAACGGGAATCAGATAAGACAAAAATTAGTTTGCAAAAGAGAACCTGCAGTTGATAGGTTGCCCCGTAAAATGGATTCAGAATCGTAGATATCATCTGATCGAAAATATCATGAACAATATGTTTCTGCTCTGTCTCGGTAATCTTTGGCACGAAATCAAGAAAATCCTTAGTATTCTTATGTGCCTGTTCCAAATTACTGCTTAAGAAATGGAAAATGATATTGTCAGTCTGCGTATGTTCTTCCGGAAAGAGAAGGGCGTGGCCATAATTGGTAAGCCTTGATACAAAATCGGTGGATACCGTGAAGAAAATGCAGACATAATCAGTGGAATACTCTTCTGTGTGAAGTGTATTACGATTGAGCAGGCAACAGCTACCGGTTGTGTAGAAGTAGCGTTTATCCTCTACAATCTGGTACATGCTTCCTTTTAGGATATACATAAATTCAAAGTGATTATGCTGGTGCATGCTGTTCTTTTTCATGCTTTTCATTTCAGGGTTGATTGCGTAATTAAATTGCGAACCGGGTAATAATGTCGACATAATCACAGACTCATCTTCGTTTGGCTGGCAATTCATGATATTAAGAGCAAAAGGTGCGTTGCTATTCTGGAAGAAGATCTGCGGATTTCCGGAATCGTGAAAGGAGAGTATCTGATTAATGTCGCTGTTTTCACTTTGAATTGTTGGTTCAATATGCATAACTCTCTGCACCTCCCATAATATGATGATATTTTTTTATTTTAGCATGTTGACAGACAAACTGAAATAGTAATGACGAAATATGAAACAAAATAGCGAGCAAGAAGTCGAAATATGGTATATTTAGTGACACGAATTTTTGAAAGGCCATCAGAAAGTCGATATATGGAACACAAAACGGAAAACGATAACGTATCGTGTCATTGTTTCAATCGGTGTTGCTATTTTAGAATAAGACAACAACGAGAAAGGAGGTAGCAAGGCCATGAAAAAGCAGAAACTTAATCAGGGCTGGTGTTTTTGGAAGGAGAGCCATGAGGCTGATAAAAAGCAGATTGATCTGCCTCATGATGCCATGTTAGAGGAGGAACGTGTTCCAGATCTTGAGAATGGCAATGCAACGGGATTTTATCCGGGAGGAAAATACTTCTATGCAAAGACGATTTACGGAGAAGAGGCGTATGAAGGAAAGTCGGTCATTGTAGAGTTTGAAGGAGTTTACATGAATTCAACAGTACTTCTGAATGGAGAAGAAATCGGCGGTTGGATATATGGGTATACAAACTTCTATGTGGATCTGACGCAGCATCTTCGCATCGGAGAAGAAAATGAATTAAAGGTGATCGTTGACAATTCCTTGACCCCGAATTCCAGATGGTATTCAGGAAGCGGAATTTACAGGGATGTGAATCTCTATGTGGGAGGCAAGGAACACATTGTGCCCGATGGTATACGTGTCACCACATTGTCAACCGATCCGGCAGTGATCCGTGTCGAGACAGAGACTACTGCGGATGCAGGGACAGAGATGATCTGTGAGGTGTTCTGGGATGGTAATAAAATAGCAGAGGGCCGAACCGCAGACTTCCAGACCGAGATTCCTGAGGCGAAACTCTGGGATGCTGAAAACCCGAATCTTTATACATTAAAAGTTCGATTGATGAAACAGGATATAGTCATAGATGAGTCGGAGATCCGTTTTGGCATACGTAGTCTTGCATGGGATGCGGAACAAGGATTTCAGGTTAATGGCAAAACGGTGAAGCTGAAAGGTGGTTGTATACATCATGATAACGGACCTTTGGGAGCATGTTCAGTCTATAAAGCAGAATGCCGCCGGGTGAAAAAACTGAAAGAACTTGGATATAATGCGATTCGTTATTCCCACAACCCTGCCGGAAAATTATTTTTGGACATTTGTGATGTGGTTGGAATGTATGTGCTGGATGAAACATTTGACCAGTGGAAACTTTCGCAAACAACTTATGATTATGCAAGATATTTTGATTCGGAATGGAAAAAGGATGTACAGGCGCTAGTAAAGAAAGATTATAGCCATCCCTCGGTGATTATGTATTGTGTGGGAAACGAGATTACTGATACTGGACTTCCCCACGGAGCGCTCATATGTCAGGAAATCGCAGGAACAATAAAATCATTGGATGTGTCAAGACCAACGATGATCGCTAACAATGTATTGCTGTCAGTTATGGCAAAAAAGATGGCAGAAAAGAAAGCAGCCGAGGCTGCGATGAGCGATGAGGAAAAAAGGGTTGCTGAAGAAAAGACGGTTGGCAGTCAGGATGTAAATAATGTACTGACGCTGCTTCCTAAAATTATGGCATCCATCACAGCGGAAAATCAGGAAGCACTTTTAAAGGATGTGTTCAGCCATGTTGATATTGTGGGTTACAACTATGGAGAATTATGGTATGAAAAGACACATGAAATGGTTCCTGAAAGAGTAATGCTTAGTTCAGAGACTTTCCCCTGCAAGATCGGTAGTAACTGGAAACGGGTTGAGGATAGTCCATATCTGATCGGTGATTTCATGTGGACAGCATGGGATTACCTGGGAGAGGCTGGGGTCGGACTTCCGTTTTATGGATCCACACAGGCTCCCTTTTCCAAAGATTATCCATGCCTGACAGCAGGCTGTGGTTCTGTGGATCTGACCGGTTATGTGGAAAGTCAGGGGTATTATACCTCTATTGTATATGGAACTTATAAAAAGCCCTACATTGGGGTGCGCCCGGTAGACCACGCGGGAGAAGAGTATACCGTCGGAAAATGGAGATTGACAGATGCAGTAAACAGTTGGAGTTGGCCGGGGCAGGAAGGAAAAATAGCTGATATTGAAGTATATAGTATTGGAGCAGAAGTAGAACTGCTTCAGGATGGTAATTCCCTTGGCAGAAAACCGTTGGAGGAATGTCGTGCATTTTATCAGGCAGAATACAGACCAGGCAGACTGGAGGCAATTAGTTTCGATGCGACCGGAAACGAAATCGGAAGAGAAGCACTTGTTTCAGCAGGAGAAACTGAGAAAATGACGATTCTTCCGGAAGAAACGGTTCTGAAAGCAGACGGTGAAGATCTGGTTTATATCAACATCCTGCTTACAGATGAGGACGATATAGTGAAAATGTTAAAAGATCGTAAGATTGCGGTTGCTGTGGAAGGCGCTGGCTCCTTACGTGCTTTGGCAAGTGGAAATCCTGAGACAACGGAGAAATTTTCAGACAGTAGCTATACGTCATATCATGGAAGACTTTTGGCAATTGTGCAGAGTAATGGGGAAAAAGGAACAATCAAAGTTACTGCATCAGCAGAAGGCGTGGAGACTCAGACGGTGGAGCTGATGGCATATTAAGAAGAAAAAAATAAAAACAGAAAAGGAGAAAAGAGTATGAGTACAATTCCTACAACAGCAAAAGTAGCAGTATTGACAGGAGAGAAAAAAATTGAGGTCAGAGAACTTCCTATACCGGAAATCGGTGACGAGGAAGTGCTGGTAAAAGTGGAGGGCTGCGGTATATGCGGAACGGACGTTCATGAGTACAAGGGAGATCCATTTGGTTATATTCCAATCCAGCTTGGACATGAGGGAACCGGAGAAATCGTTAAGATCGGCAAGAATGTAACAGCTGATTACTCCGGAAAACCTTTAAAAGTAGGGGATAAGGTTGTAACTGGATTAAAGCCGTGTGGTGAATGTGATACCTGCAAGAAAGATCCCGAACACGTCCATTTGTGTGATGGAGGAGAGATCTTCGGACTTCTTCCGGGAGAGAATCATTTTTTCAATGGCTGGTTCGGTGAGTATATGAAGATTAATGAGGGGGGTGTGATCTTTAATGTTTCTGATATGCAGGATCTGGATTCCAGATTGTTGATTGAACCTGCAGCGGTTGTTGTGCATGCAGTTGAGAAAGCAAAAGAAATATTCAATTTTAAGCATGATTCCTATGTACTGGTACAGGGCTGTGGACCAATCGGTTTATTATTATTAACTACCGTTCGCACAATGGGATGTCGCAATATTATCGCCGTAGATGGTGATGAAAAGAGACTTGGTATGGCAAAGAAGTTAGGTGCGAAAGTAACGATTAACTTTATGAAGGAGGATGCGGAGGCTCGCGTGAAAGAAGAGACAGAAGGAAAGGGAGCAGAAATGGCATTCCAGTGTACCGGATCTCCGAAAGCAGCTTCTACAATCTGGCATTATGTTCGTCGCGGCGGTTCCATGTGTGAGCTTGGATTCTTTGTAAATAACGGAGATACTACCTACAACCCGCATCTGGATATCTGCAATAAAGAGATTAAAGTCACCGGCTCCTGGACCTATCAGGCAAAGGATTGGTTACAGGCAATGGAGATGTTAAAGGAAGCCACCAAGCAGGGATATCCGGTAGGCGAACTTGTATCTCATAAGTTTGCGCTGGATGATATTAACGAGGCGATGGAGACCAATATCCAGATGGATGGATTTAAGATTGCAATCGTAAACAACTAATCTTTCAAACATTGGATATCTAGGAATGTGATTTTGGGTGAATTTGACAGATGTTAAATAGGAGGAGGAATGGATATGTCAAAAAGAGAAAGACCCTATGGGGTAATGAGTGGTGGAGAAAAACTTGCGTATGCATTGGGAGATTTAGGTTCGAATTTTGTATGGACCTTCTGTTCTTCCTGGCTGACGCTCTATTACACAGACAGTGTGCTGATGGCAGCAGGATTGATAGGAACAATAATGCTGGTGCTGCGTTTGGCAGATGGTGTCAGTGATATTATTTTTGGCGCATTGATTGAAAAAACTCATACGAGATTTGGAAAAGCAAGACCTTGGTTTGGTGGAACCATCATTCCGTTGGTTATCATTCAACTTCTGGTATACAATGTACCTTCCGGATTATCGAATGGGGCAAAGCTGGCATGGATCATTGTTACATATTTTCTTCTTACCGTAGTTGCATACACAATTAACAATTTATCCTACCATGCTATGCTGTCACGTATCAGTCTGGATCCGGCTGATCGAAACAAGGTAAGCTCTGTACGAGGTATCTTTGCATTTTTGGCAGGTTTGCTGTTATCAATCCTCACACCGATACTTTTAAACAGCAACGGAGGATCAAAGGAACAGCATGCGTGGACTGTGACAGCACTGGTATTCAGTATCGCATGTCTGGTGCTTCAGGCGATCACATTCTTTTGTGTAAAAGAAAAGATCCCTTGTTCTGATGAAGCAGAAAAGAAAGATATATCAGAAGGAGAACTGAGAAAAGGAATTCATGCTCTGTTGCATACCAAGTATTTTTATATTTCCATTATCGTGTTTATCTGTACCTATATTTTAAATGGATTGGTTCTGGCAACGCATGTGTATTACACTAGAGATGTTCTTGGAAATGCAGACTTGTATAGTATTGTAGCGGTTGTCAGTGTTTTTTCCACAATTATTGGTATTTCAATTGCTCCTAAGCTGTTTGCAAAAATGGGAAAGCAGAAGGCACTGATTTCAGGCGCTGTAGTTTATATTGCAGGTTGTGTGGTTGGTATTGCCGGAGCAACAAAACTGGTGATGGTCCTGATCGCAACAGTTATTACCGGTTTAGGTCTGGCACCTTATGTTGCAGGTATTTTCACCTTTGCACCGGATATTATTGATTTACTCGAACAACAGACCAAAACGCGTTACGAGGGGCTGGTTACTTCTGTAAATAGTGTTGGGACAAAAGTAGGGACCGGACTGGCGGCAGCAACCTTGGGCTGGGGACTGCAAATTGGTGGTTATGACGGAGCACTGGAGGTACAGGCATCTACCGTTCCCACTGCTGAAATTGTACTGGTCTATGGAGTTCCAATCGTAATGTGTGTCATTTGCATGATTGCCATGTCCCGTTGGGATATTGATAAAAAATTGGGGAGATAATGCTTTTT
>JAIKYN010000105.1 GCA_024683155.1 Lachnospiraceae bacterium
TAGCCAAGGTTCTCTGTGGCCTGTCGGTTTCCGGCTTTATCTGCCATCTCGTAATAGATTGCCGCCCGTTGATAATCCTGTTCTCCGGCTCTGCCTGTATAATATAAAGAGCCAAGATTGCACATGGCATCCTTATTTCCACGTTCGATACAGTCCTCATATATATCGATCACCAGCGCTGCAATAATGGGATGCATGGGATATATACTATCTGCATTATGCAGGTCAGAAGCCAAATCCATCTCCGTTTCTTCCAGATCTCCTATCAGATCCTCATCCAAATCTTTATCCCATTCTAAGATCTCAATGGTTCTCTTATATTCTTTCTTGTCCTTGATTGCTTCGTACGCCTCTTCAACTCTTGATAAATACTCTTTCGTGGTTTCAATCTTCATACCGGTTACCTCCCGCTTATATAAGTGTCGACTTCTGATTATACAGAGCCTAACATATCATGGGTCCAATATTGGGGGCTTAAGTATCGAACATAAGAACGAAAAAAGACCCGCAAAACCTGCGAGTCCTTATGTGAAACAGCTTATTACACCTCCTGCCTAAACTAACTTCGATTGAATTCCTGTCGCGATCACAGAGATCCTGCAGGCATCCGGTGTGGATACATCATAGCGAAAACCAAAGATGATATTGGTATTAAGGCTTGTTTTGCAAGCTATGTGATTTACCGCTTCTTTGGCATCGTACAGAGTAATATCTCCCGTAATACTAATGATCACATCCGATGCTTGCCTTACATTGGTTTCCAGGAAAGGGCTTGTGATCGCCATCTCCATGGCACGAATTGCTTTCTGATCCCCTTTCGCATCACCGATGCCGGTGTAAGCCAGCCCTTTATTTCGCATGACCGTGGTAATATCTGCCATATCCACATTGATATCTGCCGGAACATTGATGATCTCCGTGATCGTCTGAATGGTCTGGCGAAGGACTTCATCTCCCTTTCGGTATGCTTCCTGCGAAGTCATATTTTTATCTGCTACCGCTAACAGCTTATCATTGGGGATGACGATCATCGCATCAGCTGTATCTTTTAGTCTCTGGATTCCCTGTTCCGCATTCTTTCTCCTGACACTTCCTTCAAAACCGAAGGGTTTCGTCACCACACCTACGGTCAGGATTCCTTTCTTTTTCGCCAGATCCGCAATAACCGGCGATGCGCCTGTACCGGTACCGCCACCCATTCCGCAGGTAACGATGACCATATCAGCACCTGCTACGGCATTTTCTAATTCTGCCCGGCTTTCTTCTGCCGCTTTTTCCCCCACCTGGGGTTTGGCACCTGCTCCCAGTCCATGGGTCAGTTTCTCTCCGATCTGCAGAATGGTCCCTTCGCAGGTACTGAGATCCTTGACTGCCGTATTGACACCGATCAATTCCACATAGTCGATGCCATCCTGCTTCATCCTTGTGATTGCTTTATTCCCTGCACCACCTACTCCGATCACCTTGATATTGGATGTTTTTTCTACTTCGGGCTTAACGGATATTTCCAACATATCTATGTCACCATCCTTTCCTTGTTGCTTTCATCATACAAAAATGGATGGGCAAAAAAATGTACATGCAAAAGGCCGGGATTTCCGGCCTTTTTAACATCTGTTCTGAATATATATGTATTATAACCCCAAATATGTTTTCATCTTTTCGATCCGGTTCTCGGTATCTATCCCCTGATCATTATGAGCGATCACAACCCGGTCGATCTCTGTTTCCGTTGCAGCATCATATACTACATAGGCTGCCTTGGCTACTCTTATGTGCCGATCGCCAAGATCAAGGCACCGATCCCGATCTTCTTTATCGATAGCGTCCTTGATTGCTTTTAGGAAGGGCTGATAGGTGTATTCTGAAACGGCCAACGGTGTAGTCATCACCATAATATCATATGGATCCTCTTCCGCATTTCTCCACCAGTATTTTCCGTAACGATCCGGCCGAAATACGGGATATTTGATGTAATAATATCTCCAATCAAACAAGCTTTTTGATTCCTGTTCTTTCAGGAATTGATCAATGTCATTTTGAAGGATCTCATCAGTAAATTCATCATGAGCTTCTAAGAGCTTGATCAGTACACTTCTGGTAGCATCCGAATTTTCGTTATTACTCTTGTGAAACAGATTTCTCCAACTTTCCACATTCTTTCTTTTTCCGCTTCCAAGTTGATATCTCCAACTATTCTCCTTCTGTGCATAATTACCATACGTCATCAGTACCTGATTCACCAGATTCCAGTCGCAGTCAAACAGCATTTTGAAGTGATTGCCCAATCCGATCTTCGAAAGACCCAGGATCCATATCTGTCCCTGCAGAAGGCGATGATCTTCCAACCCATACAATACTTCTGCTTTATCCGGATTTGCTGTGGTCCATTCAAGTTTTTCTTTCTCTTCGGAAAGCTGATACGTATTTAAGCCATTAGTGATCGTATCGTCCACGTTTCCCCGGACGATGATCTCATCAATCTGCTTTAATATCGCCGGCATTCTGTTACCACTTTGACGTGCCTCGCTATCGCTTATCTCATTTTCGGAATTCTGCACCAGATTATTTACGATCCGCAGTCTCCGTGAAAATTCACTTTCAGTAATTGTTTTCTGATTCTTGAGATACTCAACAAAAGCATGAAGTATGATAATACGGCCTAATGGGAACTTTCTGTTTCTTCCGTTTCGATCCGAATACGTATCAATACAGCTTTTAAAAATATCAATGTCGTATCGGATTTCGATCTTCCCTTCCTCATGCTCATGCGACATGAATTTTTCTGCTAATCCCCATGGTTCCGCATTACCGTCGATCTTGCACCAACAATCAAAGTAGCTCTCCAGCTGTTCCATGTTTTGAATTGCATTGGACGCCTCACAGGAAAAATACTCTTTGATCAATTGAAACTCATCGATCACTTTACCCTGCAGGGTACCACCCGCCCGGTAGCAAAGAATATCGCAGACAAATCGAAAATATCGCATAAACTTGTCATCGATCACATCGACTGATATCTCTTCATCTCCGGAAGCATCTGTATCCTTATGAACGCAATATTTCCATAGAAGATCGGTCCACTCGTTATCGATCTTTCCCATTATTCGATTACAAACATCCGAGGATACCTTCTTCATTTCACGTTCCAGTTCGGCTTTAAAATGTTCGAACAACGTCAACGGCTTTCCCCTGGAATTCATCTTGATATAAATATCATCGGTTAATCCCAGTTTTGTAATCGACAGGAAATAGAAAGAAATTGCGCCCTCCTGTAATTTTTCCCATACACCGGTCGTGTTATAAAAAACGGAATCGATCGCATCCAGCATAACCAGCATGGATGCGATGGTCGGGTCTTTTTTCCACTCAAATGGAAACCAGGACTGGTCAATGATCTGCTCACTGAGCGCAAAATGCCCCCGTTCCAGATCCGGTTTGAATCCCACCAGAAAGGCACAAAAATCCCGGGCAGAATAACGGGTCATATAACTGAATTTCCTCAAAAAGCTATATTTTTCTTCTGAAACATCTTCTTTTTTAGCGATATACCAATGCAACAAAAACAAAGTGGTCAATCGTTGCTGACCGTCCAACGGTGTCAGTACGCCGTCTTTAATTGCTCCATATACAAAATCCAAAGTGATCGGCTTTTCAACAACCGCCTTATAAAGGCTTTCAAGAAATCTTGTCCGGACACGCTTTGCGTTTTCTCTGCCCTGGGCATAATCCCTCTGTATGATCGGGATCGTTACGGATTTAAGGAGTATTTCTTCTCCCTCTTGCAATAACGGTTTTGTAAATATATCTATAAATGTATGTTGGCTGGAATCGATCATTGCCTCTCCTCTCTGACCAGAAGTATCGGTTCAGACATATATTCTTTTAAAGTCTCATATATCTTTGCCACATAAGCTTCCCGATCCTTTTGTCCCCAGAAATGAAGCTGATTTCCTTCGGAAGAAGAATAATATTTTAAGAAAACCATTTTCGTGCAAAACGGTATAAACTGTCCTGCTCTGTCCATCTCAATGATCAGATCTCTTTTTACGGCAAATACAGAATTATTTAATGCAGCATTATCGCGATTATTTAATAAGGCCAGATTTGCAATGGTATGCTTATAATCAACACCACCTCGTTCCGATAACAAATCCATCGTTTCTTGTTGCAATTTTATAAAATCTTCCTTCCTGGCCGCATCATCTTGCAAAAAAGCTTCCATTCTATCAACCAGTAAAGGATTTCCCCCTATGGTGTTCAGAGCTTTAATATGATTTGCAATCCACTCCTTTTGTTGTTTCCGATCATTTAATCCTTCCGATTGCTGTGCATGAATATGTTCCAGACTCCACACAACTTTTCCGTCTTCCGTTTTTTTGAATTGATCGAACGGAAAACGTTGGGCTTTATGATCGATCTTTCTTACAGATTCGATATTAAATAACAAAAGTAAACGGTATATCGCTTCATAATCATGCTCGTAACTTAGTTCTCCGTAATTTTTTCCAATATGGATCACGTTTTTAATTCGCTCATTCAAAGACTTTTGAAAATCACTCTTAGTTTTATTGATAGAATCCTCATAGATCGTACGAAGCGTCACTTCCTCGGAAGCGATCAGAAAACCAATCTTATGATAATAATCATGATCCTCATACCAGTCCTTTAAAACCAGAAAAGTATGTTCAATTTTTCTCCAGATCTCCGTTCTCCATTCTTTCTTATCTTTAGCATTTTTTCTCTGCTGATCAAAATAAAAGAATGTGGCATATTTCTCTTTCTCGTTATCTGCCTTATTGGATATCAGATCTAACACCAGATCGATCCGCGTCTGATAATCGGCCGAATCATGGTTCGTTAAAAAACTCCACAGTGAGTCATCGTGAAGTTCTTTTTCGATGTTATCCCACTGCAATGCAATCTCCTGTTGTTTTTGAACCTCTAACTCTGATTCGGATTCTTTGCATAGAAACATAGCTTTAACCAGTTCCGCACTGGTTAATGGAATTTTCCCTATGTTTAAACGTGTAAATAGCGCATTGCCATCCATACCCAATCCGGAATCTATCTCATACCAGATCACCTTTACTTTGGATTTAAAAAACTCCAAAATTTTTATGGCTGCCATCTGCTTATCTCTTGCCGAAAACCATCGATCAATGGTCTTATATGCTTCGCACATAAACCAGAAATCAATATATTCCGTGGCTCTGGTTAAATCTATTTCTTCCAGAAACGCCTTTGAACCGTTACGGTTTTGATAGATCAGTGAAAAATCCGGTTTTGTAAAAAAGCCCTGAAAAGATTTGTATAAATACATATAGATCAAATAGATCGTCGTAAGTCTTTGTTGCCCATCGATTAACTCATATTTCTCTCCATCATTAATGACGACGATCGGCTGAAGACAATACTCTTGTTCTTTCTCTGCATCCATCAAACCATATATATCATTCAGAAGAAGTTCTACCTCATCTCTTCCCCATCTGTATCCTCTTTGATAAGACGGAACAAAAAAAGTTCCTTTGATCTCAGATACAGGCTTTAGATCCAATGGAGTTTTCGCTCTTTCCACGCTGGTTCTCCTTTCAGGTAATAAACTTACGTTATTTGTATTATACTAAGGTCTCTGATCCATTTGGAATTATTGTCGGTAAATATATAATAATGAGTTATGACTTTTACCTTAAAATAAAACATGCATCCTTCCTCCTTTGATACTACTATTGTAGGAGTAGGGATGCACGTTTTTTCCACCTCTAACGATTATGCTATTTCACTTCACGCATGCTTTCAGTTTTTCAACCACAGAATCGATCTCGTCACCGGATATGATTCCGAAGCTGGCCATGGACTTTATGGGAAGTCCGTTTACCATTGCTGCCAGCATCTCATTGGACACGGCTTTTTCCGGAGAATCGTCCTTTTCATTGGCGCCAAGGAATCCACTATGATCGTTACTCATGATTTCACGGATGCAGGGTGCCGTCCGTTCATCTGCTAATAATTCACCGATGGTCGTTGTCCGGTCGATCAAAAGCGGCAATACTTTACGGGTACTGAACGAGATCTCTGTACACTGAAGGATATTGTCACTGGAATCACCGATCAGCAGCTCATAGGTTCCGCTGGGTGCAAACCAATCCTGTAAGGATTCAGAATAATAGGACAATGCTCTTGCATCGATGCAAAGAGATACGGTTTTGGTTTCGCCCGGATTAAGGGATACCTTTTCGAATCCTTTCAGCTCTTTTTCCGGTCGATCCAAAGTTCCGTTCTTATCTTTGATATAGAGCTGGACCACTTCTTTTCCGGCTACTTTACCCTGATTGGTAACATCTACGGAAACGGTAACCTTTCCATCATCATCCAGGGTGTTCTGATCCACACGGATATTGCTCATTGCAAAGGACGTATAAGAGAGACCATGTCCGAAGGCCCAACGAACCGGCATTTTTTTCTTATCGTAATATCTGTATCCCACATAGATGCCTTCGGCATAATCTACGGTCTTGCCATCTCCGGGGAAATTCAGATAGCTGGGGTTGTCTTCCAGTTTATAAGGGAAGGTCTCTGCCAGGTGACCGCTGGGATTTGCTTCGCCATAAAGCAGCTGATCCGTTGCTTCGCCGACGCCCTGTCCGCCCAGATACATTTCCAGGATGGCGGAAACCTGATCTGCCCAAGGGCATTCTACCGGACTTCCGTTATGAAGGACTACTACCGTATTAGGTTGAACCTTTACCACTTCCTGGATCATCTTTAACTGGCATTCGGGAAGTGCCATGGTTTTTCTGTCATATCCTTCCGATTCAAAACGATCCGGAAGACCTGCAAAGATGATGGCAATCTCCGCTTCCTGTGCTGCCTTGGTTGCCTTTGCGATCTCATCGTTTTCCACCAGATCCTCTGTGGAAGAAAAGCCTCTGACATAGGTTACATTACGTCCTTTTGCTTTCGCACTGTCAAGGGCAGAGGTAACCTTCGAAGAATTAATATGGCTGGATCCGCCTCCCTGATAACGAGGCTTTTCGGCAAATTCACCGATGTAGCAAACCTTACGGTCGGGAGATACCGGTAAGATACCGTTATTCTGTAATAAAACCGCACATTCGGTTTCCATATTGGTAGCGATGATATGATCCGCATCTCTGTCAAATACCGCATTGGGATCACGATGTTCCACGTAGGAATAGATCACCTTCAGGATCCGCTCCACACAGGTATCTAACTTGGATTCCTCCAGTTCTCCTGCTTTTACGGCATTTACGATCCGTTTCGCATTTTGATCGGAAGGGCCGGGCATTTCCAGTTCCAGTCCTGCAATG
>JAIKYN010000291.1 GCA_024683155.1 Lachnospiraceae bacterium
GGCTTTATGACCTGCCTGCTTCTTGGCATCGGCTTTTAAGTAAACTTAAACAAAATATAAAAGGCCCGGCTTCTTCGGAAACCGGGCCTTTCTCATTCTTTGCGAGCTCTGCAGGTTCTGTCATATCAGATGGAGATATCCAGAGTGCTTCCTACGGAAGGGTTGACACTACGCTCCATAGCGGCAGCGTCTACCATCTGTGTGAGGGAGGCACCCATATCTTCCTGGACATCCAAAGTCTTACCCATCATGGCAAAACCAACAGAAGTCTGAAGATTCGCCTGTGCAAGCGACATCGATAAAGCAGCGATATCCATATTGCCTCCTTCCTGCGTGTTGCTACGCATCTTAATGATATAATATATATCGAAGAAATACACAAAAACTTAAGGGATAAAGGTAGATTTTTTTGTGACATTAAACTAAAATAAAATTCGTGGAGTAATTTTTGGTAAAATTGCACACATGAAACAGCAGGAGGATAAACATGATATCAAATCAGATTTTACAAAGTACCATAGACGGCTTGAAATCCATTGTTCGTGTGGAATTCTGCATTATGGATACCGATGGAAAGGAAATCGCTTCAACGGCGGATATGAGCAGTTGTAACGGTGCGGCTGTGGAGTTTGCACAATCCCCCGCAGATTCCCAGGAGATCCAGGGATTCCAGTACTTTAAAATCTATGATGAGAATCAGCCTGAATATATTCTGGTAGCCGGCGGATCCGGAGAAGACAGTTATACTTTGGGTAAAGTTGCCGCCTTCCAGATCCAGAGCCTTCTGGTAGCCTATAAGGAACGTTTTGATAAGGATAACTTTATTAAGAATCTGCTTTTGGATAACCTGCTTTTGGTAGATATTTACAGTCGCTCCAAGAAGCTGCATATCCCTGTGGATGTAAAGCGTATCGTTCTCATTGTGGAAGCAGAAAGCGGCAAGGACAGCAATATCCTGGAACTGCTGCGCAGCGGTGCCGGTATCAGCAACCGGGACTTTGTAACCGCTGTAGATGAGAATAATGTGATCGTGGTAAAGGATCTTTCCGATGGAGACTCTGCCAAGGATATCGACAAGATCGCCCAGGGCATCATTGAGTATCTGGAGAAAGAGAAAGTACGGGGAAGCCGTGTATCCTACGGTACCGTTGTAAAAGAGATCAAGGAAGTCAGCCGTTCCTATAAGGAAGCTAAGATGGCACTGGATGTAGGCAAGATCTTCTTTGACGAGCGCCAGGTGGTCGCTTACAGCGAACTGGGCATCGGACGTCTGATCTATCAGCTGCCCATCCCTCTTTGCAAGATGTTCATTAAGGAGATCTTCGGCGGAAAGAGCCCGGATGAGTTTGATGAGGAGACTCTTACCACCATCAATAAGTTCTTCGAGAACAGCCTGAATGTATCCGAGACCTCCCGTCAGCTGTTTATCCATCGTAATACCCTGGTGTATCGTCTGGATAAGCTGCAGAAGAGTACCGGACTGGATCTGCGGGTATTTGAAGATGCCATTACCTTCAAGATCGCCCTTATGGTCGTAAAATATATGAAGTATATGGAAACCTTTGAGTATTAATTCATAAGGAGTTTTAGACATTGCCAATCACAAAAAAGAAGAAGAAAAAACTTGCTATCGGGGATGATGAAGTCATCGTCCTCGATAATGTTTGTAAATCCTACGAAACCGGTGCGCCGGCATTAAACGGGGTTTCTCTTCGCATTAAACGGGGAGAGTTCGTATTTATCATCGGTGGCAGCGGTTCGGGTAAGTCTACCCTGATCAAGCTGCTTTTAAGGGAGCTGATCCCTACTTCCGGTGCCATTAACGTGCTGGGCTATGACCTGACCCGTATCCGTCATGGAAAGATCCCGCAGTTTCGCCGTAAACTGGGTATCGTTTTCCAGGATTTCCGTTTGCTGCCGGATCGTAACGTCTATGAGAACGTTGCGTTTGCACAGCGTATCGTGCAGCGGCCCAGAAGAGAGATCCGCAAGAACGTGCCTGCCATTTTATCCCAGGTGGGACTTGCGGGAAAATATAAGTCCAAGATCAAGCGTTTGTCCGGTGGTGAGCAGCAGCGAGTTGCCATTGCCCGCGCACTGATCAACCGCCCGGATATTTTGCTGGCAGATGAGCCTACCGGTAACCTGGATCCCAAGAATTCCGAGGAGATCATGGCACTGCTGGAGAAGGTAAATGAGGGAGGCACCACGGTCATCGTGGTCACTCATAACGGAGAGATCGTTAATAAAATGAAAAAGCGCGTGGTTGCCCTGAATAAGGGCGTGATCATCAGCGATGAAGAAGAGGGGGAATATGTAAATGCGGATTAGTACATTTTTCTACACTCTTCAGCAAGGTGTGCGCAATATTTTCAGAAATAAGCTGTTTTCCCTGGCATCCATTGCCACTATTACGTCCTGTCTGTTCCTCTTTGGTATGTTCTATGCCATCGTAGTGAACTTACAGCACATCGTAAAGACGGCGGAAGAAGGCGTGTCAGTGACTGTGTTCTATAACGAAGGAACCACCCAGGAGCGCATTGACGAGATCGGAGAGCAGATCGCCAAACGTACGGAAGTATCCGAGATCAAGTTTGTCTCCGCAGAGGAAGCCTGGGACGAATTCAAGCAGGATTATCTGGGAGAAGAGTATGCCGATGGATTTACCGAGAATCCCCTGGCCAATTCCATGCATCATGAGATCTATCTGTCGGATGTGTCTTTGCAGAATGAACTGGTGGTGTACATTCAGTCCATTCCGGAAGTCCGTAAGATCAATCGTTCCGAGATCACAGCCTCTACCCTGACCGGTGTGAATTCCCTGATTGCTTATATTTCCGTGGGAATCATCGCGGTTTTGTTTGCTGTATCCATCTTCCTGATCAGCAATACCGTCACCATCGGTATCTCTGTGCGGAAGGATGAGATCGAGATCATGAAATATATCGGTGCAACGGATTTCTTCGTTCGCTGCCCTTACGTTATTGAGGGTATTCTGATCGGCGCCATCGGAGCGGCCATTCCGCTGGTGATCATTTACTTTATCTATAATACGGCCATCACTTATATTACCGGACGCTTCTCTGTACTGTCAGAGCTCCTGCAGTTCCTGCCGGTACAGACGATCTATCAGAACCTGGTACCCATTACCTTTGCAGTAGGTATCGGCATCGGTTTCCTGGGAAGCTTCGTAACCGTAAGACGACATCTGCGTGTGTAACAGGAAGGCGGTACTTGGTTTGAAGGGACTGTTTTCCTCTTCTTCACAGTTTCATAGAAAAGAAGTCTTTCTTCGGCGGATCCTTTGCCTTTTCTGTGTCATGCTCCTGGCAGGGTCGGTGTCTGCCATGGGCGTCTATGCGGCCACCCGTGCGGAGCAGCTCCAGGAGAGCATTAAGGAAAAGGAAGCCAAGATCAGTTCGGCCAAAAGCGAGAAGGCTACCATCAATTCTTCCCTTACCGATGTAAAGAAGATCAAGCAGCAGCTGGAATCCCAGAAGGCGGATCTCACTGCTTATGTAAGCCAGTTGGATGCTTCGTTGACGGATATTGAGACCAAGATCGAAGAGCTGAAAAATCTGGTGACCGAGAAAGAAGCCGAGATCGAGAAGACCGAGCAGGAACTGGCCGAGGCCCAGGAACTGGAGCGGCAGCAGTATGAAGCCATGAAGATCCGCATGAAGTTCATCTATGAAAGCGGCAGCGCCGGCGGGTATCTGGAGATGATGCTGAACTCCCGTACCTTCGGGGAACTTCTGAACAAAGCCGATTACATCGAAGCATTGTCCGAGTACGATGCCCGTATGCTGGATGAATATGTTAAAAATGAGCAGTTGATCCAGGCCTGCAAGGAAGAACTGGATGCCCAGAAGGAAGTGCTGGTAGCTGCAAAAGAGCAGCAGGAACAGGAGCAGGCAGCTTTAGAAGAGCTGATCACTGCCAAAGAGTCCGAGATCACGGCC
>JAIKYN010000221.1 GCA_024683155.1 Lachnospiraceae bacterium
ATCATCACGCCGCTGACCGAAGCCAAGGAGCAGGATCTTTCCCTTACTACCGATGTGCAGGATCACGTCATCATCTGCGACCGGGCCAAAGTTGTGCAGATCCTCACCAATCTTCTGACCAATGCCATCTCCTATACACCGGAACACGGCAAGATCTCCCTGCTGCTGAAGCAGGATGCCACCGCTCCCGATGGCTACGGTTCCTTTGAATTTATCGTGGAAGATAACGGCATCGGCATTTCCAAATCCTTCCAGCGCCGAATGTATGATCCCTTTGAGCGGGAACGTTCCGCCTTGGATGAAAATGTCGCCGGGACCGGCTTAGGACTGACCATTGTAAAACAACTGGTCACCATGATGGGTGGAACCCTTGGATGCACCAGTCAAAAAGATAAAGGCTCCCGTTTTGTGGTAGAGATCGAGTTTAAACTGGCTTCTCAGGATGTATTCTCTCTCCCGGGCGGTCTGGACCAATCGTTACTGGAACAAAGCAAGAGGCCTGCCAAGCGAAAAGCTTCTGCTCCCGCCATGCGTCCTATTTTTGCAGGCAAGCGGTTCCTGGTAGTAGAAGACGTGGAAATGAATCAGATGATCTTAGGAGAGATCCTGGGACAGCTGGGTGCCACTACAGAGAGCGCCTCTGACGGCAAAGAAGCTTATGAAATGGTAAAAAGCAGTCCGGACTTTTATTACAATGCGATCCTCATGGATATCCATATGCCGGTCATGGACGGATATAAATCCACCCAGAAGATCCGTAAACTGGAAAACAGTATGCTGGCCAGCATTCCCATTATCGGCATCAGTGCCAACGCCTACAATGAAGATCGAAGAAAGGCTCAGCATGTAGGAATGGATGCCTACCTTGCCAAGCCCATTAATACCAACGAACTGATCCGTATTCTGAAGGAAGCCATGCTTTGATCTACCGGGGATATACCACTCCCCCGGAATTAATATAAACATTCACGGAAATATCCTCCAGAAGGTCCCAGATCCGCTTTTTCTCTTCCGGATCTGTTGCCAGAGTCGTCACACAATGAGACTGCACTCCGGGATAAACCGTGAGACGGGTATAAGCGCTGTGATTGTAACCGTAAAAGCGCAGGCTTACCACCATGGTATCCAACGTTTTTCCGTTAAACCAGAAATTCCCCAGGGAATATACAATGGGTTTGCCCTTATAGTATTCCATCCCCTGCAGGCAATGGGAATGGGCGCCGATCACCGCATCGGCACCTGCATCGATGTATTCCCGCCCGGTGGTAAGCTGTACTTCTTCCAGCTGGGTGGAATACTCTGTACCCCAATGCACCAGGGCGATGACAAAATCCGCATTCTCTCTTGCTTCGCGGATCTTTTCCAGAAATAAAGTATTATCATAACACCTCAGGATGCCCGGAGACGTCTCCGTTGCCTGGGGTGTCATTTTATTCTTTTCTGCCCGGGAAGCTGCCACATAAGCGATGGTCTTATCTCCAACCTTTCGATATACCGGTGCGGAAGCTTCCTCCAGATCCCGTCCCGCTCCCCCATAAGGGATCCCGGCTTCTTCCAGGGTCGTCAGGGTATCCAGCAAAGCATCCTTCCCGTAATCATATACATGGTTATTGGCCAGTCCTACCAGATCCACTCCCATCTGTTTTAAGAGCTCTACGTTTTCCGGATCGGCCCGGAAGGTATATGCTTTCCCGGGCAAGGCGCTTCCTCTTGTGCTGTAGGTAAATTCATTATTGATCCACATAAGATCGGCGCTTTGCATCAGCCGGATATAAGCAGGATCAATGACCTTTTCCAGATCGTCTCCCTGTGCATGAAAATACTGCATCACTGCCTGCGAATCATCCAGATTGATATCTCCCGCAAAGGACAAGGTAAAATCGTACTCTACCAGTTCCGGTCTGGGTGCCGCATCGGCTTTCAACAAAAAAGGACCTGCAAGCCATAGTCCCATACTGACCATTCCTGTCAATATGAACGCTGTTACTCGCAAGGTCCTTATCATGATTATCTCCTGTATATACGGTTATCGATCAGTCCGCCATCTTCTCGGCCCGCTCCAGAGCCGCATCAATATGCGCACAGAAATTCTCTTCACCAACTTTGCTGATGAATCCTGCTTTCTCCATGGTCCGTCTGGGCTGCTCATTTACATGAGAGAAGATCAGAGTAACGCCTGCCGCCTGGCAACGCTCATACAGACCCTCCAGCGCTCTCATGGCAGTAGCATCCAAAGCCGGAACGCCACGCATACGGATGATCAGGCACTTTGTAAAGTCTTTCAGGGTAACCTCCGCCATTCGGTCCGCTACACCGAAGAACATGGGGCCGGAGATCTCATATACACGCACATGCTTGGGTACCTGTCTTAACTCCAGGGCATCAGGGTCGGTGTCCGGATCATAATAGGTCCAGCCGTGAATATCAGTCTCTTCGCTCATACGCTTCATAAACAGCAGTCCGGCCAAAAGCATACCTACTTCAATGGCTACCACCAGATCAAAGACAATGGTCAGTACAAAGGTGATGACCAGTACCAGTATATCACTCTTAGGTGCTGTCTTACACAGATGCAGGAAAGCTCTCCACTGACACATATTATAAGCAACGATAAACAGGATCGCGGCAATGGTCGGCATGGGGATCAGTGCTGCATAAGGCATCAGGATCACCAATACCAGTACCAGGACAATGGCATGCACCATTCCGGCAATGGGGGTCTTACCACCGTTCTTGATATTGGCTGCGGTACGGGCAATGGCGCCGGTTGCCGGAATACCGCCAAACAATGCGGAACCGATGTTGCCGATACCCTGTGCCACCAGCTCCATATTGGAACGATGTCTGCTTCCGATCATACCGTCTGCTACCACACAGGATAACAAGGATTCAATGGCTGCCAGAATGGCAATGGTAAAAGCATCCGCGATGACATTTCGTAAGGATCCGAAGCTGATCTCCGGAAGGGTCAGGGTGGGTAATTTATTACTGATGGTATACAGGTCGCCGATGGTATTCACATCCATCTTCAGGACTTTCACCATAACGATCCCAACAATGACTGCTATAAGGGATCCGGGAATCTTACTGCTGATATACGGCCATACGATCAGGACCGCCAGAGAAACCAGGCCTACGATCAGCGCCTGTACATTAATGGTTCCGAAGAACTTCCCGAATGCTCCCAGCTTTTCCATGGTCTCAATAGTAACCGTCCCCTCCGGATAGGTCAGACCAAAAAAGTCCTTCAACTGTCCGATCACAATGGTTACCGCAATACCGGCTGTAAATCCGGTGGTAATGGTATAGGGGATGAATTTGATCAGGCTGCCCAAACGGAGCACACCCATAACGATCAGAATGATACCGGCTAAAATGGTGGCCAGTGCCAGGCCGCTCATACCGTTCTTGGCTACGATCCCTGCCACAATAGTGGCAAAAGCTGCCGTAGGACCTGCGATCTGCACTCGGCTGCCTCCAAAGAAGGAGATCAGAAAGCCTGCAATGATCGCTGTATAAAGACCCTGTTCGGGTCCTACGCCGGAAGCAAGTGCCAGCGCAATGGATAAGGGAAGCGCAATGATCGCAACAATGATACCTGCGATCACATCCTTCACAAACTGCTCCCTGGAATAGGTCTTCATGGTGGAAAACAGCATGGGTTTTAATTTATCTTTTTGCATATATACCATCCTTTATGATTACATAAGCACGCAACAGTAAACATTTTATGCCCGCCCACCTGCTTTTTCAACTGGCATATTGCAGAAGATACACCAGCAAATGCCGGCATCTCTTCGGCAGAATGTATGGAAAAAGCCCCGGC
>JAIKYN010000225.1 GCA_024683155.1 Lachnospiraceae bacterium
TTACGGTCTGTTGCATCCTTTTCAAAATCCGGAAGGGTAGATACACCGGTCTTTAATACACCGCCATCCTTATGGGTAGCTGCATATCCGGTTTCTACCAGCTGATTTACCACATCCTCCAGCTGCTCGCCCAGGAATACGGAGATGATGGCAGGAGGTGCTTCGTTTCCGCCCAGACGATAATCATTTCCCACATCCGCTGCCGACTGACGCAGCAGATCAGCATGTACATCTACCGCCTTTAAGATACAAGCCAGAACCAGCAGGAACTGCACATTCTCATTGGGGGTATCTCCCGGCTCTAACAGATTGACACCATTATCGGTGGTAATGGACCAGTTATCATGCTTACCGGAGCCGTTGACGCCGGCATAGGGCTTTTCATGCAGGAGGCAAGCCAGATCATGATGATAGGCCACACGCTTCATGGCTTCCATGATGATCTGATTATGATCCACCGCAACATTAGCGGTCTCGTAAATGGGCGCCAGTTCGTGCTGGGCAGGAGCTGCTTCGTTATGCTGAGTTTTCGCGGTAACACCCAGCTTCCACAGTTCCTCGTTCAGATCCTTCATGTAAGCTGCGACTCGCTCTTTGATAACGCCGAAGTAATGATCCTCCATTTCCTGACCCTTAGGGGCAGGTGCTCCAAAGAGGGTACGACCTGCATAGATCAGGTCTTCTCTTTGCATATAGTGATTACGGTCCACCAGGAAATATTCCTGCTCCGGACCTACATTGGCCGTAACTTTGGTTGCTTCTGTATTTCCAAACAGACGGACGATACGAAGAGCCTGTTTATTCAAGGCTTCCATGGAACGAAGAAGAGGCGTTTTCTTATCCAGTGCTTCACCGGTATAAGAACAGAAGGCCGTAGGAATACATAAGGTCACACCCGCACCGGATTCTTTTAAGAAGGCAGGAGATGTAATATCCCATGCCGTATAGCCACGAGCTTCAAAGGTAGAACGAAGACCTCCGGAAGGGAAGGAGGATGCATCCGGTTCGCCCTTGATCAGCTCTTTCCCGGAAAATTCCGTCAGCATCTTGCCGTCATCATCGGGATGGGTTACGAAGGCATCGTGCTTTTCCGCCGTAATGCCGGTCAGTGGCTGGAACCAGTGGGTATAATGGGTTGCTCCGTTTTCAACGGCCCAGTCCTTCATGGCTTTTGCCACAATATCAGCGGAAGCCAGGGACAATTCACCGCCCTGCTCCATTACTTTCTTTACTTCCTTATAGGTATTTCTGGGAAGTCTCTCTTTCATCTTGCCAAGGGTAAAGACATTTTTGGCAAAGATCTCTTCTACATTGAATGCATCGCCCATAGTGGATTCCTCTCTTTTCATAGAACCATATATGAAAAAATTAAATGAAAAAAAACAGAAATGCAAGAGCCGGAGCCCAATTTTGACATAATTACAAGAAAATTGTTCTCACATTTTGCATTTCCGTCATTTTTTACACGTTACATCCGCAGTAAGTCATGCACATCCGCCTGTTCTGATAACTGCAGATGAATTTCCTGCAACGGATGAGGACAGCTTTCCACCGCCTCCCCGTTTTCATTCTTCATTCCCAGTACCTTGACGGATACATCCGTCCCGTCCGGTTTCATGATCTCAATGGTATCCCCCACCGAGAACTTATTTTTCTGATAAATGACCGGGCACCCTTCGGCATCCATATGATCTACGATACCTAAGAATACCGCTTCATGTTTGTAGGTATTGTTGTCATAGATCTGCGCCTCTTCGCTGGGCTTTCCGAAATAAAAGCCGGTGGTAAACTGGCGATAGGTGCACTTTGCGATCTGCTCCTGATACCAGGGCATGTTGTTCCGATAGGTTTCTTCCGACTCCAGATAATCATCGATGGCTTTCCGATAGGTTCTTGCCACCGTTGCCACATAAAGAGCCGTCTTCATCCGCCCTTCGATCTTAAAGCTGTTGATCCCTGCATCGATCATCTCCGGGATATATTCGATCATACACAGATCTTTGGAATTAAAGATATACGTACCCCGCTCATTTTCCTCGATGGGCAGATACTCTCCGGGACGATTCTGCTCTACAATGGCATACTGCCATCTGCAGGGATGGGTACAGGCTCCCTGATTAGCATCTCTTCCCGTAAAATAATTGCTGAGAAGGCATCTTCCGGAATAAGAGATGCACATGGAACCATGAATAAAGCTCTCGATCTCCATCTCTTCCGGGATCTTGCTGCGGATCTCCTTGATCTCTGCCAGAGACAATTCTCTCGCGGAAACCACACGGGTTGCCCCTAATTTCCACCAGAACAGATAAGTCTGATAATTGGTATTGTTGGCCTGGGTAGAGATGTGGATTTCAATACTGGGGGCATGCTCCTGCGCCAGTACCACCATGCCGGGGTCGGCAATGATCAGTCCATCCGGACGATCCGGTTGCATGGCTTCCAGTTCTTTGAAATACTCTGCTGCCCCTTCCAGGTCTCCGTTATGGGCCAGGATATTGGCGGTTACATAGACTTTCTTTCCGTACTTGTGGGCAAAAGCGATGCCTTCTGCCATTTCCTCAGCAGAGAAATTATGGGCTTTAGCACGCAATCCGTAGACTTCGCCGCCGATGTATACCGCATCGGCTCCATAGATCACTGCAGTTTTTAATACTTCCAGGCTCCCTGCGGGAACCAGTAATTCCGGTTTCTTGTTCATTCTTACTTAACCCGTACCGAGATCGCTACCCCGTCTCCGCTTTCCAGCAAAACCGTCTGTAGCCGCTCGTCTTCTGTGATCGTTCTTAGATACTCCCGCATCCTGGTCTGTATGGTCCGGTCCCGCCGCTCAATGGAAAAACGGGATTCCAACAACTCTCCGTCCTGGAGGATGTTATCCGTTACCAGTACGCCACCTGCAGGAAGCATTCGTAATAACTCCGGCAGATAATGGATATACTGCGCCTTTGCTGCATCCAGGAACATAAAATCATAAGGACCAGTCAGCTCCTTTAATATCTCCGACGCATCGCCGGCCAGCAGCGTAATCTGATCCTCTTTCTTGTATTCTTTAAAGTTTTCTTTTGCCTTTTTGATACGATCTTCCACTTTTTCGATGGTGGTGATCTGCGCCTTGGGGGCACATTCACTCATCCAGATGGCAGAAAACCCAACTGCGGTTCCTATTTCCAGGATCTGCGTTGGCTCTTTCATGGAAAGCAGTACCTGCAATAATCGTCTCGTCTGGGATCGGATAATGGGATTTCCGCTGTCTCGGGCACTTTCTTCCAGGTTTGCCAACTTAACAGGCAATTTCTTTGAAAACGCATCAAAGAAGGCATTCAGTCTCTCTTTCATGCTAATTGGTTGCTTCCTCGGTCTCTTCCGTATCTCCGGCCATAAGGGCCATCATTTCCGTAGGTGTCATGGCTGTGCTCAGCTGATAGGTTCCGGGCATTAATCCATCCTTATATTCCGACAACAGATTCTGTACATAGAACAGTTTCCAATCGGAGACCAGTCCATATTGCTCCAGGGCCTGTCCGATCTCCTTTACACTCTTCCCTTCGGAAATGGTCACCGAATATACGATGCCCGGTTCTCCGGTCATAGGCTCTTCCGTAAATACGCGATACCCGAAATCATAGGCAGACGACGCAAACCGGAATACATAAGTCAGTATCAGTGCCAGTATGGAGACTTTCAGCACGGTCCAGATGGCTGAACTCAGCATTTGTCTAGCATTCATTGTTTTCCCCTTTATTCCCCTGTTCCTGATGCTGCAGGGTTATTCAAAATCAACACCTTCTGTGATCTCCGTATTGACTCTCTGTAACAGACGGCACAGCGCAAGCTCTGCTGCAAGGAAATCCTCTACAATGGGATTACTGCGAAATTCCGCATAGCGCTGTTCAAAATCATAGGCCTTATCAAACAGTTCGTCCGGAGAAGACATTACCTGCATCCGGTAATTCTCCGTGCGGAACTGATCGATCTGTTTCTTAAGCTCCGGCATTTCCCGCAGTTTATCCCGCTGAACGGCATAA
>JAIKYN010000288.1 GCA_024683155.1 Lachnospiraceae bacterium
TCATATCTTCCATGGTGTATACTCCTTTCCATATCGCTCACTTCGTATCGGAGGTCTTTCCCTCTCGCTTTATGAGACCAAGTATAGGAACCAATTGTGTTCAAATTGTGATGAAAAAATGTGAATTTTATTAAAAGTCATAAAGAAACCGGAAACACCCTTATTCAAAGTATTTCCGGTTCATGGAACACTTTTTGATCAGCCACTTGGGCAATTTCTTATAAGCTTTTCCCATCCGGTATCCCAGATATTTCCATCCGGATACCCAGTACAGGTTAAGGATCTTGCTGCTTTGTCCTTCATCTTTTAAGAACTCTGCACTCATTTTGACCAGCTTCTTTCCTTCCGCTTCCGAAGGAACCTCTTCAAATACCTCCGGATGATCCGCCTGGGACACCCCAAGATCGAAGTTACGGTGGAACTGCTCCAATGCCGTGTAATCATGGGAATGATAAACCCTGGCCGTAGCCACATAGTGGATCTCATATCCGGCCTTGATCACATTGGAAGCAAAGATCATATCTTCATTGAAGATGGTCTTCTTAATAAAACCGCCCAGCTCGTCGTAGACACTGCGGCGATACATGGCACATACATTGGAACAAAAATAGGTTTTGATCCCTAAGGTTGCCAGGTCCGAATGTTTCTTCACCCGGCTCTCCTCAGGATAATTAAAATTCCTTGTAAACTGCTCCAAAGGGGCAGAACCCGGATTGGCCAGCTGCCTTGCATAGGTAACGGCGATCATGGGATTATCAAACCCCAGAAGCAGCCCGTCCACCAGCTGATTATCAAAAGGCACCGCATCCTGGGTCATCAGCAGCACGTAAGGTGCCGAACTGTACCTGATCCCCCGGTCCCTGGTGGCACCGTGATCGAATTCATCTCTGGAAATGTGGTGCACTTCCAGGCTGAACGGATATCGTTCTTCCTCCAGCTGCGTGGGCCAGTATTTTTGTTCCGTATTCATAATGATGACTTTTTGTACCGGATAGGTCTGAGCCGCCAGATACTGCAACAGGCTCCTTAACTTATGGTCCGGTTTATAGGTGGGGATCACCACATCCACAGCCTGCATACCGTTTCTCCGTTTAATATGCGTTCTTATTGATAAATCCCTTGAAGAAGGTCAGGAAAATGATCTTGATATCAAATCCAAGGGTCCAGTTTTCAATATAGTAAATATCATATTCCACCCGCTTGAAGATGGAAGTATCGCCCCTGAAGCCATTGATCTGCGCCCATCCCGTAAGGCCCGGCCGCACCTGATGCTTTACCATGTACCGGGGGATCTCTTCCTTGAACTTCTCCACAAACTGCGGACGTTCCGGTCTGGGACCCACCATGCTCATATCACCCTTTAGGATGTTGAACAGCTGGGGAAGCTCGTCAATACTAGTCTTACGCATAAAGCGCCCCACTTTGGTCACGCGGGGATCTTCCTTGGTGGTCCACTTGCAGGCTTCTTCCTCATCGGTCTGCACCACCATGGAGCGGAATTTATACATTTCGAAGGGCTTATTGTGATAGCCGATACGTGTTTGCCTGAAAATGACAGGCCCCTTGCTGGTCAGAGCCACCGCAAGAGCTGCCACCAGCATGATGGGACTGGTGATCACGATACCAAACAGAGAACCTGCAATATCAATAAAGCGCTTTACCATGCGGTTCATGGGATCCGACAAGGGGACGTTACGGATGTTTACCACCGGCAGTCCCTGAAGGTCTTCCATGTAAGGATGGGAAGAGATCACACTGGAATAATCCGGTACGAACTTGGTATGTACACCGCTCTTTTCACAGTACGACACGATCTTCTGCAGATCCTCGTACCGGCTAAGAGGCAGGGTGATGACGATTTCATCCATCTTATTTTCCGGTAAAATGTACTCCAGATTGTCGATGGAACCTACCACTTTTACATCCCGGTAACTGGCGCCTCTTGGCACCTCATCATCCAGGATGGCGTGGATCTTATACCCCCACTCGGGATTGGCCATGACACGGTCAATATACTGCTCTGCCGCTCTGGAATATCCAACCAGCAGGATATGCTTTAAATTGTGGCCGCTGCGCCGCATCCGGGATAGGAAGTTCCGGATCAGGGTCCGTTCCAGGCTCATTAATACCACGTTGAGAACGGAATAAATAGCCAGCATCAGACGGGAAATATGGATGAACTGATTATTTAACAGATAGAACATGGAAAGCAGGACCAGAAGGCCGATGACATTGGCCCGGAAGATCCGCCAGATCTCGCCCAGTCTGCCGGTGCCCCGCTTGGGTGTATACAGTTCGTTGTAATAAAACAGGACCAGATACAGCGGAATGATCACGAACAGGTTAAACATGTAAGTGGACATGGGAAGCCGGCCTGCCGGATCCGAATAAAAAAGTCCACTGGAAAAACGGATGTAATACGCCAGCACATAGGCCAGAGCCACAATACATCCGTCGATCAAAACATGAAATTGGTTAAAGAATTTCTGATTGTTCTTGATCATACCTTTAACCTATCACAGAATCATTCGCAAAACATTAAGAATTAGTTCAATTTCAATTAAGATATAGCGGAAAAATCGGGAAAAACGAAATCCCACATGCTTTTGCCGTCCCTCTTTGGAAAAGCCAAGGGCAAACCCTTCTCCCAGCCCCTTTACGTACTGCCCTGCCAGGCCTTTTCGGGCAAAGAACAGACACTTGATCAGACACCCGATCAGTAAGAACGGCGCATTGATCAGCCATTGCAACAGCGGCTGATTCTTAAGGGTAAGATAAATATTATTCCGCGCAGAGATCTGCACCTTAAACGCATTGTAACGAGACCCGGTGGAAGCGCTTCCCACATGGTATACCACCGCCCTGGGGGCATAATAATTGTGGTATCCTGCCAGAATCCCGCGGTATCCCAGATCCAGGTCTTCCAGATAGGCAAAATGGGCTTCATCAAAGAGTCCCACTTCTTCCAGAACGCTACGGCGGTAGATGGCAGCTCCCCCGCAGGCAGAAAAGATCCGGCATTCCCTGGAATAGAGCCCCTGTTCCTTGTAGATCTTCCCTTTTCCCCGGGCCCTTGCATAGCCAAGCACCGTATAGTAATCTCCGGCATCGTCAATTCTGGATTTATCCTGATACTGCATCATCCTTGCGGAAACGGAAAAGGCATCGGGATGGCCATCCAGAGCCCGCTCCATTTCCTCCACGAAATGTGCATCCACTTCCGTATCGTTGTTAAGCAGCAGCACATATTCCGTGATGGACGCACGAATGCCCTCATTTACGGCGGGGGCAAAGCCGGTATTGTGATCCAAATATAAGGCTTCGATCAGAGGATCGGAAGCTGTGATCTTCTTAAGGAAGTCCACGCTACCGTCCGTAGAGCCGTTATCCACCACTAAAACAGGAGCCTGGACAGTTCCTGCCTGCAGGCTCTCAAGGCAAGCTTCCAGCAGCTTGCAGCCGTTGTAATTGGGGATAACGATGGTTGTTTTCATGTAAGCGTTTTTTTCGTCTTTGTGGCGTTTCTGGATTTGTCTTACTTCGTTGTTATATTGTTTCCGGATGTATCTTACTTCATCTTCATATTTTTCTTTGAAAATCTGGGATCCCACACAATGCGAAAGCCCAGTTCCCGGATCCGCTCACAAAGCCTGAGGGAATCTTCCGTCCGGTAGGGGCGGTTACTGCATTCAAATACATCGATGTCCAAAGCTTCCGCCAGCTCCGGCTTTACCAGGGCACCGTTTAAGTCCACATAATCTACATTCCGGCAGACGCTACCGATGTTGTTCCGGCCGCTAAAGCCCTTCTTTTTCCCTGCGTCCGGGCAGGTTCCGTCCGCCTGTAATACGCCGGATACCACCTTGCCCCCTTCATACAGATTGCCGCCGATGACGCCTACATCACTGCGATGATCAAAGATCTCTCCCGGATATTCCACCCGGTAAAAGCCCAGATGGGCCGTATCCACCACTTTAGCAGAAATCTTCTTCTCATCCAGATAGTCCTGCACTGCCCGCTTTCCTGCTTCATAGGCATAGCTTTTGCTGGCAGGGTTCTCAGCCGTGGAGCCACTGTAGCACCGCCAGTGATACAGCACCTGGTCGATGTGGTAGATCTTCTCCTCGTAATGCTTCCCGTACAGATCTTCCAGAGAGGCAATGGCGCGTAGGATCAGATCATAATCCTGCGCACCGTCATACTCCTTCCGTTCCCGTAAAGACTTGAATAATCGGGATTTCATCACCAGGAAATGGCAGATATAATTATTGGATAAAATTAAATCGTAATTGAAGTTTTGTTTGAAATTCGGCTGGAGATATTTTGTCCCGTCCCACTTATCTTCATCGGAATACAGCAGATCGTAGTCCCCTTCTTCAATAGCCACGGCATTCTCATACAGGGCATCCGGGGTCAGCAGATCGTCATGATCCAACAGACAGATATAATCTCCCTTGGCATACTCTGCCGCCGCATTGGTGTTCATGGAGATGCCGTCATTGGAAGGCAGATGGACATAGAAGATCTTCTCGGTTACAGAATCATGGGAAGCCAGGAAGGTGTCCAACGTTTCCTTCACAGATCCACTGCTTCCGGCATCCGCCAGGATCAGTTCCCAATGGGGATAGGTCTGGTCTGCCACCGATTCCAGAAGGCTGATAAGAAACGCCGGCTCCGTCTCATAGGCAGGCACCAGGATACTGAACAGATGAGGATTCTCCCATGTTTTCTCCCGCTGTTTTGCCAGGGTGGCCGGATCCGGAGACGCAAAGACATACTCCTCCCCGTTTTCTTCCAGACGTTCAAAAACGGCCTGTACTGTTGCCCCCAGGCCGTTTCTTTTCAGATATTGAATTGTTTTATGAATATCCGATCGCTCCATAGATTTCCGGGATCAGCCCTGAATACGGCTGATCAGTGCCTTTAACTCATCGGTCAGTGCATTTAATTTCTCATCGGAATCCTTCAGAGAGGTTCCGCAAACGCCCATGTAGAACTTGATCTTAGGCTCGGTTCCGGAAGGACGTGCACAGCACCATGCATGGTCGCTTAAGTCAAAGTACAGAACGTTGGACTTAGGCAGATCCGTAACGCCTCTCTTACCGGTTTCGGGATCCAAGGTGGTTCCTTCGTCGTAATCGCGCAGCTCCAGAACCTTCAGGTCTCCGAAGTTCTTGGGAGGATTGCTGCGCAGTGTATCCATGATACCGGCGATCTGCTTAGCACCGTCGATACCCTTTAAGGTAATGGCATACTGTGTTTCCTTGTAGTAGCCGTATTTCTCGTACAGATTGATCATCTGATCCCACAGAGTGATGCCCTGCTTCTTGCACCATGCAGCTACTTCACACAGCATCTGCACAGCAACTACTGCGTCCTTATCTCTTGCATGGGTTCCGGCCAGGCAGCCGTAGCTCTCTTCCAGACCAAATACGTAGTTGTGAGAGTTCTCCTGCTCGTAGATCTTGATCTGCTCGCCGATGTACTTAAAGCCGGTGAGGACTTCCTTGAAGTACAGACCGTAATCCTCTGCGATGGCACGGGCCATGTTGGTGGTTACGATAGTGGTTACAAAGGCAGGATTGACAGGCATGGTACCCATAGCGGTCTTCTCGCGCAGAATGTACTCAGCAATAAGCATACCGGACATATTTCCGGTAAATGCCACATATTCGCCGGTCTTGGTATCCTTTGCATAGATGCCCAGACGGTCTGCATCGGGATCCGTTGCCAGAACGATATCCGCATCCTTTTCCTTCGCCAGTGCAAGCGCCATCTTGAAGGCCTTGGGATCTTCCGGATTGGGATACTCCAGGGTGGAGAAGTTGGGATCGGGCTCTGCCTGCTCCGGTACTACAAATACCTGCTTATAGCCAAGCTCTTCCAGGATACGGCGAACAGGCTTGTTGCCGGTTCCGTGGAAAGGTGTGTAAACGATCTTCAGCTGATCGGCCATCTCTTTGATCACTTCGGGATGGATGATCTGCTTTTTCAGTTCTGCCATGTATGCATCGTCGATCTCTTTGCCGATGATCTCATACAGTCCGGCAGCCATGGCATCTTCCTTGCTCATGGTCTTAACGGTATGGTAATCGGTGATGGCCTTTACTTCACCGATGATTCCGGTATCGTGGGGAGGCGTTACCTGTGCGCCGTCCTCCCAGTAAGCTTTGTAACCGTTATACTCCGGAGGATTGTGGCTTGCGGTGATCATAACACCGGCAATACAGCCTAACTTACGAACTGCATAGGACAGCTCGGGTGTCGGACGAAGAGACTCGAATACAAATGCCTTGATGCCGTTGGCAGCCAGACACCGTGCAGTCTCATCTGCAAATTCCGGAGAGAATCTGCGGTTATCACAGGAGATGGCAACGCTTCTTCCGGCGCCGCCGTTTTTCAGGATATAATTTGCAAGGCCCTGTGTTGCCTTACGTACGGTATATATATTCATGCGGTTGGTACCTGCGCCAAGAACACCGCGCAGACCACCGGTTCCGAATTCCAGTTCCTTGTAGAAACGATCTTCTACTTCTTTCTCATTGTTGCGGATGGCCAGCAGCTCCTGCTTTGTTCCCTCATCAAAGTAAGAATCGTTCAGCCAAAAGTCAAACATTTCTCTGTAACTCATGTGGTTACCTCCCTTTTGCATATTCACACCAAACTTTATATCAGATCAAACCAAATTAGTTATGCCTATTTATTTTATCATATCCACCGGGTAATAACATACTTCTGTCCATGGAAACTTACACGCGCAAGGAATAATCGCTCTTGTCCAGGGTAAAGTTCACGTTGTAGTACGGATCCCCCGCATCAAGAACTGCCTTCCATTTCTCCTTAAACTGTGCAGATTCCGCATTATAACGTTCCGCATTGGCGCCGGTGGTATCCAGACCTCTGGAAGCGGATTCATAATGGGTCAGCTCCGCGAAAGGCGTAAAGATGTTCAGCAGTCCCTCTTCTCGCAGCTTCAGACAGAAGTCCACATCATTCAGGGAAACGGCAAGGCTCTCATCGAAGCCCCCCACTTTATCGTAAGCGCTGCGTTTCACCATAAGACATGCTCCCGTTACCGCAGACACGTTCTGGGTATAGCATAAGCGCCCCATATACCCCAGGGCTCTGCCGGGCTGGTTGTAATGAGAATGACCGGCCGTGCGGTGGGCACCAAGTCCCAGGACCACGCCTGCATGCTGGATCTTGCCGTTGGGGAAATAAAGCTTGGCTCCCACGGCGCCCACATCCTCTCGCTGGGCATAGCAAAGCATCTCTTCCATCCAGGCGGAGGAGATCACTTCCACATCATTATTAAGCAGCAGGATATAGTCTCCCTTAGACTGCGATACACCATAATTTACCACCGCGGAATAGTTAAAGGTCTTCTGCTCCGGATGGGCTGCGCTGTAATCCACCACACGCACCTTTGCATCCGCTTCCAGGCTCTTGTAATAGTCCCGGATTTCCTGACTCTTACTGTTATTTTCCACTACTACGATCTCGTAGTGATCGTAGACCGATTTTTCTTCAATGGACCGGATGCACCGCTCCAGATCTTCCTTGTGCTCACAGGTGGGGATCACAATGGAGATCATGGGCTTTCCCACAATGGCATAGCTGATCTTAAAGATGGTGGGAAATGCTCTCGTGCTGGTGATCTTAAAGTTCTCATAGCCATGACGGCGCAGATGATCGGCCACTGCCCCTCTTGCCGCTTCGATGGCATAGGGCTTGGCCTCGATACCGGATGCCACACTGCCTGCATGGCTTCTCCAGTAATACAGCATTCTGGGAATATGAACGATATGCTCTGCCGCATCGGTCAGACGCAGGATCATATCATGGTCCTGGCTGCCGTCAAACTGGGTACGGAACAGTTCCGTTCCATCCAGAAGGCTTCGCTTAAAACAGCTAAAATGACAGATGTAATTATTTGCACGCAGGTTGTCAACGGCGTAATCCGGCTTAAAATGCATGGTCAGCATATGGTCGATATCATTGCCGGAGAAGGTTACTTCATCCGAATAAATATAATCTGCATTTAATTTATTGATAGCTTCTACATACAAAAACAAGGCTTCCGGATGCAGCAGATCGTCCTGATCGATCAGGCCGATATAGCTTCCTTTGGCCATTTTCAGGCATTCGTTGGTGTTGCCGGAGATACCCGTATTCTGTTCCAGCTTGTGATAGGTGATCCGGCTCTCCGAAGGTTTTTCATCAAAATGCGTTCCCTTGGAAGCCTTCAGAAGTTCCAGATCTTTCTTCTGATATTCTTCTACAATGTCTTTAATGTAGGCATGTTCTGCATCGGAACCGTCTGCCAGGCACAGCTGCCAGTTTTCATAAGTCTGATCCAGGATGGAATCCAGAAGCTGCCGGGTGAATTCTGCCGAGTTATTATAAACCGGCGTCAGGATACTGATCATCGGCATGGTTTCAAAGGACGTATCCTTTTCCTTTTGGATGGTCGCTGTACCCGGGAAGCTGGCCTTTCCGTAGCGCTTCATACACTGCTTCTGCTGAAGCTTCCACTTTACCTTGGAAAGCACCCCGCGGACACTGCCCTGATTGCGCACCCGTTCCACCTGGCGGCCCACTTTGTCCGTCAAACGTCTGGCAGGACCGGTGGCACGATAGGCAAAGTTTTCCTTAATGTCCTTAAGCTCTGCCTCCAACTGACGGTTCTTTTCTTCCGTCTCTGCCAGTCTGCGTACCAGGTCGTCGTTCTTGATCCGTTCCTGCTCCAGGCTCCCCTGCTCTATGCGATTATTGGTTTCAAAATCCTGACTCACGCTTTGTTCCTTTTTATGAATGATCCACTTTCAAAGTAAACCATTTATTTCGGTTCATGATCCCCTTCCGGGATGGATCATTTATTCTGATCAATGATCCACTTCCAGGATGGATCATTTATTCTGATCAATGATCCACTTCCAGGGTAAACCACTTGTTCCAGTTAACGATCCGCTCATGGGAGTAATGCTTAGCCACCAGCATACCGATCTCATACTCCCCCTTGGGCAGAGCGCCTGTAGGGATCCGGCATTTGAACCCGGTCATGGCCACATTTACCTGGCCGTGCAGGTTTTTCTCCACATCGGGACGGTACCAGTCATAGAGATCGAAGGCAAACATCAAATCACGATTTACCAGGTCCCGAAGCAAAACATAACGGCTGTAATTTGAATTGTCCGAACCCACGATAATGCCGTATCCCTTGACACAATAGCCGGTGGACTGATCCGGTTCCCTTGCTTCGGAAAACAACTTGGTAATGTCTCCTGCATAATCTACAGTTAACATTACGCACTCATCCTCACGATAGGTACCAAGTGTTTTTATATCAACCGGTTTTGCATTTTTTAAGGTATCTTCCGGCAGATCTTCAAAGCCGGGCTCGATCTCTTCCAGCGAGCTGCTGCGCAGATGCCGGTTATAGAAGGGATCGTAATATTCCCAGCCCTTATGCCGCTTTTGCAGCAGAGCCATTTCCCCCAGAAGGCGTTTGGTCTTTCCTTCGTCCATAAGATCATTGCCTCTGGATAAGGATTCGTGGTGATATAAGAATACATTGTTACATACCACGTTATAATATCCCTGCTCAAAGAGGGTAAAGTTTAAATCTACGTCGTTAAAAGCAACTGCCAGCCCCTCAAAGAAGCCACCGGCCTCCTTGAATTTACTGCGCTCCACCATAAGGCAAGCCGCCGTAACACCGATGCGATCCTGCATCCCTCTGTTAAATCCGTAATAATATTCTTTTTTATCGCTGAGGCGCTGCAGCTTATGGGTAGGCCCCTGGCTTAAGTTGGTAATACCCACATGCTGGATCAGGGCTTCTTCCGAACGTTCCGGATATAACAGCTTCATTCCCGCTGCTCCCACAAAGGGGCGCTTTGCGTGGAAATACAGTTCTTCCAGCCAGTTCTCATGGGCGATCTCAATATCGTCATTTAAGAACAGAAGGAAGTTCCCTTTGGCAGCTTCCGCTCCCATATTGCACATCCTGGAGAAATTAAACTCCATCCGCCGATAGATATAGGCACTGTTTTCCGGGAACAGTTCCGCTAAAAGGCTCTGGTAACGGATCCGGTTGGCACCGCTGCTTCCGTTATCCACTACCACCACTTCATAGTCCAGCTTTCGTCCGCTTTTTCCGGTTTTCTGCAGAATGGTCTCCAGACACAGCCGGATCACCTCCGGATGGTCCTTGGAAGGAATGATGATACTGATCTTGTCATGATCTTCCCGCATACGCCCCCGTAGGGTAAACTTACTTCCTTCCGCCGCAGGCTCTGTTTCCGGTTTGATGCATTCCATGAACCGGGCAACACTGTCCGTAGGAAGGATCCGTCTGGGGCTGTCAAATCCCCGGCCATAGTAAGGATCTACGTCTCGGGGTCTTTGATAGACGATCTCGTCAATGTGTCCGATGGGAAACACGCGGCCTTTCCGCCGGTTAAAGCCGCCGGTCTTCAGTGCCGCAAAATAAAATAAGTCATCCGCGGTTTCGATCTTACAGGCTCCTGCCAGCACATCTGCGCGGATCTGCAGCAGTAATGCATTTCTTACCGCAAATACGCTGCCGATATAGAAATAACTTAAATAGGAATCCGGAGACCAGCTGGGCTTAAAATGAAGCTCCTGATAGGTTCCGTCTCCTTCTTCCACCGCTTCATCGCCATAAGCCAGATTTACATCCCTGCGATTCTTAAAATAGCGCAAAAACAGAGCCGGTGCCTTAGGCGCCAGTTTGCCCTGTGCTCCGTAAAAGATGGTAAACCCTTCTTCGGGAAGGATCTGCGCTCCCTCTTCTCCCCAGATACGATCC
>JAIKYN010000295.1 GCA_024683155.1 Lachnospiraceae bacterium
GGCACCTTTATCCGAGATGCAGAAGGTAGACGGCTTAGATGACAATGTAACCAGCAAGCGTTATATCCATCAGTATAATTTCCCTGCATATTCTGTAGGTGAGACCAAGGTTAGCCGTGGTCCCGGACGTCGTGAGATCGGTCACGGTGCCCTGGCTGAGAGAGCTCTGATCCCTGTACTTCCTTCTGAGGATGAGTTCCCTTATTCCATCCGTGCCGTATCCGAGACCTTTGAGTCCAACGGATCCACTTCCATGGCTTCTACCTGTGCTTCCTGTATGTCCCTGATGGCTGCAGGTGTGCCTCTTAAGAAGATGGTTGCCGGTATTTCCTGTGGTCTTGTAACCGGAGATACCGATGATGATTACCTGATCCTTACCGATATCCAGGGTCTGGAAGACTTCTTCGGCGATATGGACTTTAAGGTAACCGGTACAACCGATGGTATTACCGCTATCCAGATGGATATTAAGATCCACGGTCTGACAAGACCCATCGTTGAGACTGCCATTGCAAGAGCAAGAGAAGCACGTCTGTTCATTATGGACAACTGCATGAAGCCTGCCATTGCAGAGCCTCGTAAAGAAGTTGGCAAGTATGCTCCCAAGATCGTTACCATCAACATCGATCCCGAGAAGATCGGTGATGTGGTTGGTCAGAGAGGTAAGACCATCAATGCGATCATTGAGCAGACCGGCGTTAAGATCGATATTACCGACGACGGAAGAGTATCTGTTTGCGGTACCGATCAGGCGATGATGGACAAGGCTCTTGATATGGTCAAGATCATCGTAACAGACTTTGAAGCAGGCCAGGTATTTACCGGCAAGGTTGTAAGCATCAAGGAATTCGGTGCTTTCATTGAGTTTGCCCCCGGTAAGGAAGGTATGGTTCATATTTCCAAGATCGCTAAGGAACGTATCAACCGTGTAGAGGATGTTCTTACATTAGGTGATACCGTAACCGTAGTATGCCTTGGCAAGGATAAGATGGGCCGCATCAGCTTCTCTATGAAGGATGTAGCTCAGCAGTAATTCGTACTTAGATCCGGCGGTTTATGAAGGTCTGAAGCCAGACTTTATAAGCAGCCGGATTTTTTTATAAGAAATCAGGCTGAAAGGAGATCATCATGGGTAAAAGAGTATTTTTATTTGTTTTGGACAGTTTTGGGATCGGAGAAATGCCGGATGCTGCTTCATTTGGCGATGTCAATGTAAATACCATCCGTTCCTGTTCCACCAGTCCTTATTTCTCCATGCCCAATATGCAGAAGATCGGACTTTTTAATATTGACGGAGTGGATTGCAGAGAAGGTGCGGAACATCCCACCGGACGTTATGCCCGTCTGGCAGAAGCTTCCAAAGGAAAAGATACCACCACCGGTCACTGGGAGATCGCAGGTCTTAAGTCGGAGAAACCTATGCCTACCTTCCCCAACGGATTTCCGAAGGAGATGCTGGATGCTTTCAGTGCGAAGATTGGAAGAGGTGTTCTTTGTAACAAGCCCTATTCCGGCACACAGGTCATTGCCGATTACGGTGAGGAACACTTAAGAACCGGCAGTGTTATTGTATATACATCCGCGGACAGCGTATTCCAGATCGCAGCCCATGAGAATCTCGTTCCCCTGGAAGAACTGTATCAGATCTGCCGCACCGCAAGAGAGATGCTGCAGGGGGATCTGGGTGTGGGACGTGTTATTGCAAGACCTTTCGTAGGCGAACCCGGGAATTTTACCAGAACGCCCAATCGCCACGATTTCTCTTTGCTACCGCCAGGAGATACCATGCTGGATCAGCTGAAAGCAGAAGGCTTTGATGTGATCGCAGTGGGTAAGATCCATGATATTTTTGCAGGGAAGGGAATCACCGAGTTCACTTATACCAAGGGAAACGAGGACGGTATCGCCCAGACCCTGGGCATCATGGATCGCGATTTTAACGGACTTTGCTTTATTAATCTGGTGGACTATGACATGCTTTACGGTCACCGCAGAGACATTGACGGTTATGCAAAGGCCCTTACGTATTTTGACCGGAAGGTTCCGGAGATCTTAAGTAAGCTCCGGGAAGATGATCTGTTTATGATCACGGCCGATCATGGCTGCGATCCTGCCTATACGGCTACCACGGATCATACCAGAGAATATATTCCCTTTACCATTGCAGGGCCTAAGGTAGTGCCCGGTAATGCAGGCACCCGTGATACCTTTGCGGATATCGGTGCCACCGTTCTGGATTATTTCGGCGTGAAGCCGGGATTTGAAGGGAAGAGTATGCTCTGACGATGCCGGCGGAAATACGCTTTCGGAAAAAGCGAACGTTAGCAACGACCATTATGCATATTTAGGAGAATTGTTTTGAATACACAACAGGAAATTGAAAGACGCCGGACTTTTGCCATTATTTCCCACCCCGATGCCGGTAAAACGACTCTGACCGAGAAGTTTCTGCTTTACGGAGGAGCCATTAATACAGCGGGAAGTGTAAAAGGAAAGGCGACCGCCAAGCATGCCGTTTCGGACTGGATGGAGATCGAAAAGCAGAGGGGTATTTCCGTAACCTCTTCTGTGTTACAGTTTGAGTATGGCGGATGCTGTATTAACATTTTGGATACCCCGGGACACCAGGACTTCTCAGAGGATACCTACCGTACCCTTATGGCTGCGGATTCCGCTGTCATGGTCATTGATGCTTCCAAGGGTGTAGAGGCACAGACCCGTAAACTGTTTAAGGTCTGCGTTATGCGTAAGATCCCGATCTTCACCTTTATCAACAAGCTGGACCGGGATGCAATGGATACCTTTGAACTTCTGGATGACATTGAGAAAGAGCTGGGGATCGCTACGGTTCCCATGAACTGGCCCATCGGATCCGGTAAGAAGTTTAAGGGCGTATTTGATCGGGAACAGAATCAGGTCATTACCTATTCCGATACCCAGAAAGGTACCAAGGAAGGGGAATCCACCTTTATTGATGTGGAGGATACCGCCAGGCTGAATGAGATCCTGGGAGAAGAAGCCAGACAGACCCTGGAAGGGGAACTGGAACTTCTGGACGGAGCAGGTGCGGAGTTTGATCTGGAAGAAGTACGGGCAGGGAATCTGACCCCGGTATTCTTCGGATCTGCCCTTACCAACTTTGGCGTGGAGATCTTTCTTCAGCATTTCCTTAAGATGGCTATGGCGCCTTCTGCAAGGAATTCCGATGAGGGAGTGATCGATCCCGAAAGCCGGGATTTTTCAGCCTTTGTTTTTAAGATCCAGGCGAATATGAATAAAGCACACAGAGACCGTATTGCCTTTATGCGGATCTGCTCCGGTAAGTATGAGGCTTCCATGGAAGTAAAGCATGTACAGGGAAATAAGGTAATGCGCTTATCCCAGCCCCAGCAGATCATGGCAGATGATCGTAAGATCCTGGATACGGCCTATGCCGGAGATATCATCGGTGTATTTGATCCCGGTATCTTTTCCATTGGGGATACCTTATGTATGCCCAGGGAGAACTTTAAGTATGAAGGGATCCCGACCTTCGCACCGGAGCACTTTGCCAGAGTGCGCCTGACGGATACCATGAAGCGTAAGCAGTTTGTAAAGGGCATTACCCAGATTGCCCAGGAAGGTGCCATTCAGATCTTCCAGGAAGTCAGTCTGGGCATGGAAGAGATCATTGTAGGTGTAGTAGGTGTGCTGCAGTTCGATGTCCTCAAATTCCGCCTGACCAATGAATACAATGTGGAGATCGTGCTGGAGAATCTGCCGTATGAGTACATCCGCTGGATCGAAAATAAGGAAGAGGTTGATTTCGAAAAGCTCACCGGTACCAGTGATATGAAGAAGATCCTGGATCTGAAGGGCAATCCTCTTCTTTTGTTTGTGAACGAGTGGAGCATCGGTATGACTGTGGATCGAAACAAGGGACTTAAGTTAACGGAGTTTGGACGCAACGAGTAAAAAACAAGGGCTACTTTGTTTTTGGTGACAGATGGATGGGAGCATGTATGGGAGCAGTAAAACGTCTGACCCGAAACAGTTTTATAAAAAGCACAGGAGCAATACTGCTGGCGGTAATGCTTACAGGTTGCAGTCTGCCTTCTTCCGAGCTCTCTTCTTTAGTGAACGAACCCGAAGCGGAGGAGCCCCTGACAGAGGATACGATCGCTGTAAACACGCAGGAGAGCATGCCGCAGCCGGAGGAAGAATCATCCGCTCTGGGAGATCAGAACGAGGCCTTTGAGGATACGGCTGCTGAAGAAGATGCTGCCGCATCCCGGGAAACCGGTACACAGACGGCATCTTCCAAAGAAGGCGGTACCTGGCTTCTTCACGGCTATTATTACAACCAGCTCTCCAGGAGTCAGCAAAAACTTTATGACGAGCTGTATGAAGCACTGGCGGGCCTTCAGGAAGAAGTGCTGGTGTCCACGCTGGATACAGAGGAGCTGTATCTGGTATATCAGTGCGTTATGTCGGATCATCCGGAAATCTTTTATTGCGAAGGCTACAATTATCGTCTCCGCACGGTGGATGATGTGCCGGAATCCATTACCTTCAGCGGAAAATATATTTATACGGAAGAAGAGATTGCTTCTTACAATGAGCAGATCGCTGCGGTGCTTAAGAAGGTACAAAGTCTTCTGCCTGCATCCGCGGGAGATTATCAGGTGGCTCGTACCATCTACGAATACATCATAGAAAATACCGATTATGTTATCGGAGCCAGAGATAATCAGAACCTGTTATCGGTGCTTCTTTGGGGCGAAAGTGTTTGTACGGGTTATGCCAAGGCTTATCAGTATCTTTCCAATAACCTGGGGGTAAAAACCACCATGGTCACCGGTGTGGCAGGGGGTAATTCCCATGCCTGGAATCTGGTCCGGGTGGAAGGAGAATATTATCATGTGGATCCCACCTGGGGAGACCCTGCATTTACCGGCAAGGAGTCCGCGGCGGAACCTATGGTTGGATATGGATACCTTCTCATTACCGATGAAGAGATCTGCCGGAACCATAGTATCGACAATGTGATGGAGCTTCCTGCCTGCAATGCCAGATCAGCCTCTTATTTTCAGAGAGAAGGACGCTACATTACCGGAGTGGATCCGGAGCAGCTTTCACAGATCTGTAAAAAGGCCAGGGAAAACGGAGAGACCTTTATACAGTTAAAGGCCTGCAACGCCCAGGTGTATGAGGCACTGGTACAGCATCTCATTGCGGACAGCCACATGTTTGACTATGTAGGCAGTGACAAGACATCCTACAGTTATCTGACGGATGAAGTGATGTATACCATTTCCTTTGAATTATAAAGACAGAAGGAACTATTGGTCCGAATGATAGAATTATGCCGAATCCATTCCAAAAGTATCCGCATTTTGGTATAATGACGGTTGTAAACATTGCGAATTTATGTGCTGTAGCACAGAAACGAGGATAAACAATGGAAAAAGAAACCACTAGAAATACATATGTGTTAAAAGAAGATGAAGCCATCGGCTCTGTGAAGATCGCAGACGATGTGGTTGCCATGATCGCAGGTCTTGCAGCAACCGAGGTTGAGGGAGTTTCCACCGTGGTTGGAAACAACAGTACCGATACTACCAAGGCTGTAAAGAAGATGACCAAGGGCGTAAAGGTTCTGGTTACCGGTAAAAACGTAAAGATCGATCTGGCCATCAATATGGACTATGGCTACAATATTCCCGCAACCTGCGAGAAGGTGCAGCAGAAGGTGAAATCCACCGTTGAAAATATGACCGGTCTGGAGGTTTCGGATGTAAACATCCGTATTGCTGCCATCAGCATGAAGAAAGAGAACTAATGGGAAGAAGAGAATTAAGAGAGCAGCTGTTTAAGCTGCTGTTTCGTAAAGAGTTCCATCCGCAGGAAGATATGCAGGAACAGGAGGAGATGTTTTTCGAAGATGTAGGGGCAAAGCCTGTTTCGGAAGAAGAACATGTCTATATTTGCGAGAAATACGAGAAGATCGTTGCAAAGCTTCCGGAGATCGACGGTATGCTCAATGAGAAGGCAACCGGCTGGACCACTGCCCGTATGGGAAAGGTAGACCTTACGATTCTGCGCGTTGCGGTATATGAGATGCTCTATGATGATGACATTCCGGTGAATGTTGCCATCAATGAGGCAGTAGAACTTGCCAAAAAATTCGGACAGGATGAATCTTCGTCATTTGTGAACGGAGTTCTTGCGAAATTCGTATGAATGTCTACACAGTCGCTCAGATCAACAGTTACATCAAGAATATGTTTCAGCAGGATATCCTGCTGAGAAGCGTATGTGTCAAAGGAGAGGCCAGTAATGTAAAGTATCATTCCTCCGGGCACATCTATTTTACCCTTAAAGATAAGTCGGGTGCGATTCGCTGCGTTATGTTTGCCGGTAATCGTTCCGGCCTTTCTTTTCATTTAGAGGAAGGTCAGCAGATCCTGGTTTTGGGCCATTTCGATGTCTATGAACGGGACGGCGGTTATCAGCTGTATGCCCGGCAGATCCGCCTGGAAGGTGCAGGCGCCCTCTATGAGAAGTTTGAACGTCTGAAGAAAGAACTGGAGGAGCGGGGGATGTTCGATCCCTCCTATAAGCGCCCCATTCCCTCTTATGTACGCAGGGTGGGCGTGGTTACGGCACCTACCGGTAAAGCCATTCAGGATATTTTGACCACCGCCCGTATGCGGAATCCCTTTGTACAGATCATTTTATATCCCGCCCGGGTACAGGGAGAGGGAGCAGCCCCCAGTATCGTAAACGGGATCCACGCGTTGGAAGCCCTGGGCGTTGACGTTATGATCGTGGGACGAGGCGGCGGCAGCGTGGAAGAGATGTGGGCCTTTAATGAGGAGATCGTGGCACAGGCCATCTTTGACTGTTCCGTGCCCATAATTTCCGCCGTTGGTCATGAAACCGATTTTTCCATATCCGATTTTGTGGCGGATCTGAGAGCCATTACCCCTACGGCGGCTGCTGTGGCGGCTGTACCGGAGATCGCAGGGGTTCTGCAGCGTATGGATGGCTATTACGATCAGCTGCAGGATGCGATGCAATATAAGCTTAAAAGTGCCAGACAGCTGGTGGGAGAGCGGAAGATGCGGCTGAATTACCTAAGCCCCATGAACCGCCTGAAAGAGCACAAGCAAAAGGCACAGCAGGATCGTCAGCGATTGATGAGAGCCATGCAGACGGTGCTTTCCGGCAGCCGCAGCGATCTGCTAAGAAAGGACGAGAGGACCCGCAGAGCCATGGATCAGAAGCTGGTGAAGAGTCACCATGCGCTGAATCTGTACATCGAACGGCTGAAGGGCTTGTCCCCGCTGGATAAGTTAAACCAGGGATATTCCTATACGGCAGCAGCTGACGGGAAGACCTTGAACAGCATCCGTCAGGTACGGGAAGGAGATCTGCTTTCCGTCTATGTGCAGGACGGTAAGATCGAAGCCACCGTGCAGGGAACACAGACATTAACCTACGGAAGTACCAGGTAGAAAGAAGGACCTTATGGCAGAAGAAACTACAACTTTTTCTCTGGAAGAAGCATTTGAACAGCTGGATAACATGCTGGAAGCTTTGGAATCTCCGGAGATTTCTCTTGAAAAAAGTTTTGAAACCTATGAAGCAGCCATGGAACTGCTGAAAAAATGCGATGCATCCATTGACCAGGTGGAAAAAAAGGTACTGGCACTGAATGCAGAAGGAGAGCTGAATGAGTTTCACCCGGACAGTGAATGAAAAAGCCCTTGAGGTTGAAAACATCTTAAAGGAATTTCTTCCTGCGGAGGAGGGATTTCAGAAGACCGTTACCCAGGCCATGAATTACAGTTTTCTGGCAGGAGGTAAGCGTCTGCGTCCCATGATCCTGCAGGAGACCTTTCGTTCCGTTTGTGTAAAAAGGGGGACGGATCCCCGGGAGGATGCACTGGCCCGGCCGTTTATGGCTGCGATCGAGATGATCCACACCTATTCTCTGATCCACGATGATCTGCCGGCCATGGATAACGACGATTACAGACGGGGCCGTAAGACCAATCATGTGGTATACGGGGAAGCCATGGCGATCCTGGCAGGAGACGGGCTTCTGAATTATGCATATGAGACCGCCATCAAGGCCTTTGGCAGATGCCGCGGGGAAGAAGAGCGGATCCGGGTAGCCAAAGCCCTGGAGATCCTGGCGGGAAAAGCGGGGATTTACGGTATGGTAGGCGGACAGTGCGTGGATGTGGAGGCTGAGAAAAAGGGCCTTACCATTTCCGCGGAGCAGATGTCCTTTATTGATGAGAATAAAACGGCGGCACTGATCGAGGCATCCATGATGATCGGAGCGGTTCTTGCAGGTGCCGATGCAGATACGGTGGAACAGGCAGAGAAATGCGCCAGCAACATCGGCATTGCCTTCCAGATCCGGGATGACATCCTGGATATTGAGGGAGACGAGCAGGTGCTGGGAAAACCCATCGGAAGTGATGAAAAAAATGAGAAGGTCACATACGTAAGTTATTACGGAATGGACCGGGCCAAGGAAAAGGTGGAGAGCCTTTCGGGAGAAGCACAAGACATCCTGCGCAGTATCGCAGGAGAGGATTCCTTCCTGATCCCGCTTACTGCCTGGCTCATTGACCGGGAGAAATAGACATCCATGTTATTAGACCAGATTCAACAACCCAATGATATCAAGAATATAGACCCTTCGGATTACAATGCGCTGGCAGAAGAGATCCGGCAGTTCCTCATCCGTAAGATCTCCGTGACGGGGGGACATCTGGGTTCCAATCTGGGGACCATCGAACTGACCATGGCACTGCATCTGTGCCTGAACCTTCCGGAAGATAAGATCATTTGGGATGTGGGACACCAGTCTTACACCCACAAGCTGCTTACCGGCCGCAGAGAGGGCTTTGATACCCTTCGTAAATACGGCGGCATGAGCGGGTTCCCCAAACGGTGTGAATCCAGCTGTGACAGCTTTGATACGGGACACAGTTCCACTTCCGTTTCCGCAGGACTTGGCCTGGTCAAAAGCAGAGACCTGCTGGGCGGGAATGAGACCATCGTTTCCGTGATCGGTGACGGTGCCCTGACCGGCGGTATGGCCTATGAAGCCCTGAACAATGCTTCCAAGCTGACCACCAATTTCGTCATCATCTTAAATGACAACAATATGTCCATTTCGGAGAATGTAGGCGGCATGAGCCGGTACCTGAACAGTATCCGTACGGCCAACCCCTACCTGGACCTGAAAGAGGACGTATACAATTCCCTGCTCAACACCCGAAACGGCGATGCCATCATTAAGTACATACGCCGTGTGAAGAACAATGTGAAGAGCTTTGTGGTACCCGGTATGTTTTTTGAGGAAATGGGCATCACCTACTTAGGTCCCGTAGACGGACATAACATCCCCAATCTGGTGCAGACCATCCAGGAAGCACAGCGTGTCAAGGGAGCCTGCATCGTCCATGTAAGGACCAAGAAGGGGAACGGCTATGAGCCTGCAGAGAAGCACCCTGCCAGGTTCCACGGAACGGATCCTTTCCAGATCGAGACGGGACTTCCCTCCAAACCCAGGACCAAAGCCAATTACACCGATATCTTTTCAACGGTGATGGTAAAGCTGGGAAGCCGCAATCCCAAGGTGGTCGCCATTACCGCAGCCATGGCGGACGGTACCGGTTTAAAACGGTTCCGCATCGCCTATCCCGACCGGTTCTTTGATGTGGGCATTGCGGAACAGCATGCCGTAACCTTTGCGGCCGGACTGGCAGCAGGAGGCCTTCGTCCTATTGTGGCGGTGTATTCCTCCTTCCTGCAGAGAGCTTACGATCAGATCCTTCATGATGTCTGTATCCAGAATCTGCCGGTGGTATTTGCCATTGACCGTGCCGGACTGGTTGGAAGCGACGGAGAGACCCATCAGGGCATTTTTGATCTGTCCTATCTCTCCTCCATTCCCAATATGCACATTATGGCTCCGAAGAATAAATGGGAGCTTTCCGATATGCTGAAGTTTGCCGTGAACTTTAACGGCCCCATTGCCATCCGTTATCCCCGGGGGGAAGCCTATGACGGCCTGGAGATGTTCCGGGCGAAGATGGAATTCGGAAAGGCGGAGATCCTGTACGAAGAAGAGGATATCCTGCTGTTAGCGGTGGGAAGTATGGTCAGGACAGCAGAAGAAGTGCGCAGACACCTTAAGGAGATGGGCTATGCCTGCTCCCTTGTGAATGCCCGCTTTGTAAAGCCCATAGATAAGGATGTGATCGCAGAGCTTCATGAGGATCACAAACTTATTGTGACCCTGGAAGAGAATGTGGCTAACGGCGGCTACGGCGAGAAGGTGCGTCAGGCCCTGGATGAGATGAATTCCGGCAGTAAGCTCCTTACCGTTGCCATTCCCGATGAATACGTGGAACACGGCAATGTGGAGATCTTAAAACAGGAGCTGGGCATGGATGTGGATTCCATTGTAAAACGGGTGGTTACCACCTATGTTTCCTTATGATTCGTAGGATTATTACACAGAAGTCAGGATAGATTGTGAAAGAACGATTGGATGTACTGATGGTGGAGCGGGGGCTTGCGCCCTCCAGAGAAAAGGCGAAAGTCCTCATTATGGCCGGAGACGTATTTGTTAACGGCAATCGGGAAGACAAGGCCGGCTCTGCCTTTGATCCGGAGAAATCCGAAATAACCGTAAAAGGGGCCGCACTGCCTTATGTAAGCCGTGGCGGTCTGAAACTGGAAAAAGCCCTGCAGGTATTTCCCATTGACTTAAATGGGGCGATCTGCATGGATATCGGGGCTTCCACCGGCGGCTTTACCGATTGCATGCTGCAAAACGGTGCGGCTAAGGTGTTCAGCATCGATGTGGGCTACGGACAGCTGGACTGGAAGCTTCGTAATGATGACCGGGTGGTCTGTATGGAGAAGACCAATTTCCGTCATATGAAGCCGGGGGATCTTGCACAGGTGCCTGCATTTGCGTCCTGTGATGTGTCCTTTATTTCCCTGACGAAGATCCTGATCCCGGCCCGGAATCTGCTGATGGAAGGCGGCTATATGGTATGCCTTATCAAGCCCCAGTTTGAAGCCGGCAAGGACAAGGTGGGCAAGAAGGGTGTGGTGCGGGATGGCGCCGTACACCTGGAAGTGGTAAAGCGGATCTGCGATTTTGCGGATATGATCGGATTTGCCATTGAGGGCCTGGACTTTTCACCGATCCGTGGACCGGAAGGCAACATCGAGTATTTGCTTTATCTGAGAAAGGATGGGCCGAGATCGGCCGCTCTTAAGGATCTGGAAGAAGCGGAGGGACTGCACCGCCTTCACGAATTAACGGAAGGAAAGCAGGGCATCTCCGATACCGATACAGAAATGGCAGCAAAGATACGGGCGGCAGTGGATGCAGCCCATGAGGTATTAGACAAGGGATGAAAACATTTTGTGTGATCTCCAACCCGGATAAGGACGTGCAGCTGACCCGGGCCGGACATGTAAAGCGTTATCTGGAATCCAAAGGCTGTACCTGTTACATTGAAAGCAAGTCCTATGTGGATCAGCCGGAGATCCAGGACGGAACAGAGGCCGTACTGGTCATCGGTGGTGACGGTACCATGCTGAAAGCAGCCAGAGACCTGGCAGGATACGATCTGCCTCTTTTAGGGATCAACTTAGGGACCGTTGGATATCTGGCTGAGATCGAGATCGGTGCCATTGAAAGCGCACTGGATAAGGTCATGGCAGACGAATATCACATCGAAGAGCGGATGATGCTGGAAGGCGACTGCGGGAAGCAGGAAGTCGCCCTGAACGATATTGTGGTTTCCAGAAACGGCCCTCTTCAGGTGATGAGTTATAATGTATATGTAAACGGACAGTTCTTAAACGGCTATCAGGCAGACGGTATCATCGTGGCAACCCCCACAGGGTCTACGGGATACAATATGTCCGCCGGAGGACCGGTGGTGGAACCTACCGCCAATATCCTGGTGGTTACCCCGATCTGTCCCCATACCTTGAATACCCGCAGCATTATCCTTTCCCCGGAGGATGAGATCCGTATTGAAGTTCCGGAAGGCCGGATGGGAATGAAACAAAGGCTGCAGGCGTATTTTGACGGCGGCAGTCATGTGGAACTGGAAACCGGAGACAGCCTGACCATTTACCGGAGTAAACGTACCACAAAGATCATGCGGCTGAGTAAGATCAGCTTTTTAGAGACCTTGCATAAGAAATTACAGTAACCTGAAAGGATAGAAAAGGAACAGGGAAGTATGAAAAAGAGCAGACACGAGAAAATTATGGAACTGGTGGAAGAGTTCGACATCGAGACACAGGAAGAACTGGCGGATCTCCTCCAGAAGGCAGGGTATCCCGTTACCCAGGCTACGGTATCAAGAGATATCCGGGAACTGCAGCTTCTGAAGGTTTCTACCGGAGGCGGTCACCAGAAATATGTTCTCATGCAGGAACAGCAGGATACCCGTTTTTCCGATCGCTATGTAAGAGTTCTGAAGGAAGGCTTTGTTTCCATGGACGTGGCACAGCAGCTGCTGGTGATCAAGACCGTGTCCGGTATGGCTATGGCAGTTGCCGCCGCACTGGATGATATGAAGCTTCATGAGATCTTAGGCTCCATCGCAGGAGACGATACTATTTTTGTAGCAACCAAGAGCCCGGAGGATGCCCAGGAAGTAATGCGCCGCATCCGCGAGGCCATCTGATCATTCTTCATCTTTTGTATGCCCGGAGAGTATACGAAAGGAGATTCGTTACATGTTAACCCGTTTACACGTTCAAAATCTGGCTCTCATTGAGGAGGCGGATGTTGAATTCGAAGAAGGACTGAATATTTTATCCGGAGAGACCGGCGCCGGTAAATCCATTTTGCTGGGCTCCATGCACCTTGCCCTGGGCGGCAAGGCCGACAAGGATATGATCCGTACAGGGGCAGAGTCTGCCCTGGTAGAGCTGATGTTTCAGTCGGATTCCCCAAGGCTCCGGACAGTTCTGGAGAAGATGGAACTTCCCGTGGAAGAGGATGGCACACTGCTCCTTACCAGGAAGCTGTCTGCTACCCGCAGCGTACTGAAGGTGAACGGTGAGATCGCTACCGCCAGACAGGTACGTGAGATCGCTGATACCCTGATCAATATCCATGGGCAGCAGGAACACCAGATCCTTCTTCATAAGCAGGCACATTTAAGGCTGCTGGACGGCTACGTGGGAGAGAAACTGGTCCCCGTTTTACAGGAGCTTTCGGAGAAACGGAAGGCTTATCGCAGCGTGCTGGAAGAACTGGAAACGCTTACCGGGGATGAACGGATGCGGGAGAGAGAGATCTCTCTGGCAGAATTTGAAGTAAATGAGATTGAAGAGGCACAGCTGACAGCAGGAGAAGATGTCCAGGTGGAGAGCCGCTACCGGAAGATGGCAGGGGGACGAAAGATCATGGAAGCCCTCTCCGAGGTGGAACAGCTTCTCACAGAGGATGCGGACGGGGCAGCAGGACGCATCGGTAAGGCCCTTGGCCGGATGAATACCGCGCTGGAATATGACGAGGATCTGCAGGATCTGCAAAGCCAGCTTGCAGATCTGGACGGCATCATGAGTGACTTTGGAAGAAGCCTGTCTTCCTACATGTCGGATTTTGAATACGACGAAGCCACCATGTGGGAACTGGAGCAGCGCCTGGACCTGATCAATCATTTAAAGAGCAAATACGGGCACACCATTGAGGAAGTGCTTTCTTACGGAGAAGATCGCCGGGAGAACCTGGAAAAGCTCCTCCATTTTGAAGAGACCACCAGAGAACTGACTGCAAAGAAGGAGAAGCTTTACGAAGAACTCTTAAGCCTTTGCAGGAAGGCATCGGATCTGCGCAGCAAGGCTGCGGTAAGTTTTTCCGGAGTGATCAGTGATGCATTGGCAGATCTTAACTTTAATCAGACACGATTTGAAACCAGGGTAACGCCCAGGGAAGATTCCATTACGGATCAGGGCTATGACGAGGTGGAGTTCTGTATCTCCTTAAATCCCGGCGAACCCCTGCTTCCCCTTCAGAATGTAGCCAGTGGCGGTGAACTGTCCCGTATCATGCTGGCCTTTAAGACGGTACTGGCGGACAAGGAAGATGTGGAGACCATGATCTTCGATGAGATCGATGCCGGTATCAGTGGCCGTACTGCATGGAAAGTAGCAGAAAAACTGGGAGTTCTGGCGAAGGAACGGCAGGTCATCTGTATCACCCATCTGCCGCAGATCGCAGCCATGGCAGATTCCCATTTCTATATTGAGAAGACGACAGACGGTAAGAGCAGTATCACGCAGATCTCCCGCTTATCGGAGGAAGCGTCGGTACAGGAACTGGCAAGATTATTAGGCTCTGATCAGATTACGGAGGCTGGCCTGGCCAACGCTCTGGAACTGAAGCAGCAAGCGGAAAATACAAAACGCGGAGGTCTGGATCAAGTATGAAGAAAATCTTATTTGCAGCATCAGAAGGAGTTCCATTTATTAAAACCGGCGGACTTGCGGATGTAGTGGGTTCTCTTCCCAAATGCATCGACAGGCGCTATTTCGATGTGCGGATCATCATGCCCAAGTATGCCTGTATGAAGCAGGAATGGAAGGACAAGATGGTTTATAAGACCCATTTTTACATGGACTTCCATTGGAAGGATGAATACGTGGGAATCCTGGAAGCGGAAGTGGACGGTATCCGCTACTACTTTGTTGACAATGAGATGTTCTTCGGAGGGGATCGCCCTTACAGCAACGATGCCCTGTATGAGATCAAGAAGTTTACCTTCTTCTCCAAGGCTGTTTTATCAGCCCTTCCGCTGATCGATTTTCAGCCGGATCTGATCCACTGCCATGACTGGCAGACCGGTATGATCCCGGTATATCTGAAGGAACGGTTCCAGGGGAATCTGTTCTTCCATGACATCAAGACGGTGATGACCATTCACAACCTGAAGTTCCAGGGCCGCTGGGGCGTAAAGGAAGTACAGGATATTACCGGTCTGTCGGATTATTATTTCACGGCAGATAAGCTGGAATCCTTTAAGGACGGCGATCTGCTGAAGGGTGGTCTGGTATTTGCCGATGCCATTACCACCGTAAGTAAAACCTATGCGGAAGAGATCAAGACGGATTTCTACGGGGAACACTTAAACGGTCTTCTGGCTGCCAGAAGCGGTGATCTGCGAGGGATCGTCAACGGCATTGACTATGAACAGTTCAATCCCATGACCGACGACAAGATCCCCTTCCCTTACGGTCCCATTGATTTCCGCAAGATGAAACCGAAGAACAAGAGAGCTCTTCAGAAGGAACTGGGTCTTCCCGAGAACGAGAAGGTGATGATGATCGGTATCGTATCCCGTCTGACGGATCAGAAGGGTCTGGATCTGATCGCTTACGTACTGGAAGAACTGTGCCATGACGAGATCCAGCTGGTGGTTCTTGGAACCGGAGAAGAGCAGTATGAAAATATGTTCCGTTACTTTGCATGGAGACATGGGGACAAAGTATCCGCGAACCTGTATTATTCCGATGCACTGGCCAACAAGATCTATGCGGCCTGTGATGCATACCTGATGCCTTCATTGTTTGAGCCCTGCGGTCTGAGCCAGCTCATAGCACTGCGTTACGGAACCGTACCCATCGTTCGGGAGACCGGTGGCCTGAAGGATACGGTAGAGCCTTATAACGAGTATGAAAGCACCGGTACCGGTTTTAGCTTTGCCAATTACAACGCCCATGAAATGATGGCGGCTGTTCGTAATGCGGAGCGCATTTATTACGATAAGAAAAGAGAATGGAACAAGATGGTAGACCGGGGCATGGCCATGGATTTCTCCTGGCAGGCTTCCGCGAACCAGTACCAGGAGATGTACGACTGGCTCATTGGTTAAGTTCCGCGATTGTAGTCCATGAAGCAGATAAACGACAACCGTAATTTCATTGCCCAGGCAGGGATCCTGGCCGCAGCCGGTATTGTAAGCCGGATCATCGGCCTGTTATACCGTTCGCCTCTGACGGGTATCATCGGAGACGAGGGCAATGGATATTACAATTATGCCATTAATATCTATGCAATCATCCTGCTCATTGCATCCTACAGCATTCCTTCCGCGTTATCCAAGCTCATCGCCGGGAAGCTGGCCTTTAAGGAATACCGCAATGCACACAGGATCTTTCACTGTACCCTGATCTATGTGGTGGTGGTAGGAGGGATCGCCAGTCTGGTTGCGTTTTTTGCAGCCCCCCTTCTGGTGGTTGAAAATGCAGTACCGGTTCTTCGGATTTTTGCACCGGCGATTTTCTTTTCCGGCCTGTGCGGTGTCTTAAGAGGTTATTTTCAGGCCCATCGGACCATGGTTCAGACCTCGGTTTCACAGATCCTGGAACAGATCGTAAATGCACTGGTTTCCATCGGTGCGGCCTATGGATTGACCCAGCTGGTCAAAGATAAGGATGTCACCACCAAAGCTGTTTACGGCGCCATGGGAAGTGCCATTGGTACCGGCAGCGGTGTGATCATGGCCCTTCTGTTCATGCTGGCGGTGTACCTTATGAACCGCAAGGTGATCTTAAAGAGAGTGGCCAGGGATAAGACCGGAAAACTGGATTCTTACGGCGACATCTTTAAGATGTTATTCTTTATTGTAACGCCCTTCATCTTATCTACGTTTATCTATAATTTCAGCACATCGCTGGATCAGACCCTGTACACCAAACTGATGATGGGATTAAAGGGACTGACCCAGGAACAGACGGCTTCTTTTTACGGTGTCTTTAACACCAAAGCCATTACCATTGTCAATATTCCCATCGCCCTTGCTACGGCCATGAGTGCCGCTATCATGCCTAACGTTTCCGGGCTGTATGCCCGGGGAGAAATGGAAGACTTAAAGAAAAAGGTCCGCCAGGCGGTAAAGGTCTCCATGCTCATTGCCATTCCGTCAGCGGTGGGGCTTGCGGTATTATCCAGGCCCATCATGCAGATCCTGTTTCCCCAGAGAGCCTCTTTGGATCTTGCATCTGTCATGCTGTCTGCTCTTTCGGTAACGGTGATCTTCTTCAGCCTGTCCACGCTGACCATGGGTGTACTCCAGGGGATCGGCAAGGTGAATGCGCCGGTGATCAATGCCGGTATTTCTCTGGTGGTGCAGACTGCGGTACTGGTAGGGATCCTGGTGTTCACCGACTGGAACCTGTATGCACTGGTACTGGCCAACGTTGCCTATTCTCTGCTTATGTGTCTGTTAAATGAATACCGGATGCGCAAACATCTGGGAATGAAGCAGGAATTATCCACGACTTTTATGCGTCCGTCTCTTTGTGCGGCGCTTATGGGAGTAGCAGCCAGGGCAGTGTATGAAGGGATTGCCCTGATCCTGCCGGGTGAGATGGAGATGTCTTTCGGTGGTAATCTGCTGGCTGTGATCCCTTCCATGGCGGTGGCGGTCCTGGTATATCTGGTACTGATCATTAAGACCGGTACGGTTTCGGAAGCGGAGCTGTATGAGATGCCTAAAGGAAGAAGTCTGGTGGGGATCTGTAAGAAGTTCCGTCTGCTGTAAACGGTCTTTTGTATTGGATACAGGAAGCCCTGCTGTCAGCGGGTTTTAGCCCCTGTAAGAAATGAGTAGGATATGAAAGAAGAATTCATGCGTACGGGCCTGCTGCTGGGAAATGAAGCGGTGGATGCCCTGGCAGATAAAAAGGTTGCCATATTCGGTGTCGGCGGAGTGGGCGGTTATGTAACGGAAGCTCTGGCAAGGTCCGGCATCGGCCGGTTTCTCCTGGTGGATAATGATACGGTTTCCGTCAGTAACATCAACCGGCAGATCATAGCCCTGCATTCCACAGTTGGAAAGAATAAGGTGGATGTGGCAAAAGAGCGGATCCTGGATATCAATCCGGAGGCGCAGGTGGAAGTGCGGTGTTGTTTCTTCCTGCCGGAAAATGCCGATACTTTTGATTTTTCACAATATGATTATGTGGTGGATGCGGTGGATACCGTTACTGCCAAGTTATCCATCATCGAAAAGGCGCAGGAAGCCGGCGTCCCGGTGATCAGCAGCATGGGAGCGGGAAATAAGCTGGATCCTACGAAGTTTCGGATTGCCGATATCTATCAGACTTCTGTGTGTCCTCTGGCCAAAGTCATGCGCCATGAATGCAGGAAGCGGGGCATTGGGAAACTGAAGGTCTGTTATTCTGCGGAAGAACCCTTAAAACCTTTGGAGACCATTACGGAAGGGCAACGAAGAGAACTTCCGGGAAGCACTGCATTTGTTCCTTCCGTGGCCGGACTGGTCATTGCAGGAGAGATCATAAAAGATTTTACAAACGGAAGTAAAACGTTATAATAGTACTTAAACCGTGTTTTTTGCGGTGGGGAGCGTATTTTTTTACAACTGTAAACTAAGTGTATAGGATTTGACAGGAGAACAAGTATGTCCGGTGGAATTCAATGGAGCGATATGATCGCCCTCTTTGAACGAGCAGAAGAATCTTATGAGGATGTGGGGAGCCTTTATGATAGTCTCATGAAGGGGATGGTTCCTATGTCCCGTTATTTTGGTGTGGCGAAGGTGGAAGTGCATGTAAGCATTCGCCCCAATCCTTATTATCCCAATGGTATGAATTTTCATTACGAGACCCGTTTTTTGGACGGCCAGGATCCTTACAGCAGAGGGTATATGGCAGTGAACCATTTCGGAAACGGAACCGTGAAGCTGTTACTGTTCCCGGTGACCGGCCGTACCTGGGACGATGAAGATAAGATCCAGATGGAAGTTTTTTCCAAGATCATTACCACCATCATGAACCGTGGTGCGCTAAATCAGAGCATTGTCAAAGCCACTCGGACCGATCCTCTTACCGGCCTGCCCAATACCATGGGAGTTCGGATCTTCCACAGACAACTGGCAGAGAAGGAAGTGCTGCAGGATTATACCGGCATTTTCTGTAATCTGAAAAGCTTTAAACTGGTGAATCAGGAGATGGGAAGCGAAATGGGTGACCAGCTTCTGAAAGCCTTCGGCCGTAAGATCCGGGAACAGATCGACCCTTCCTGTGAACAGGTGGCACGGCTGGGCGGTGACAATTTCTTTATTACCGTACAGACCAAACATCTGGATGTGATGCTTCGAATGATCCCTGAGACTTCCGTGGATGTGGAACAGTCGGGCGCATTGGTGAAAGTACCCATTCTTTCCAGAGCCGGGATTTATTCCGGCGGCAAGAATGAGGATCCGGAATCTCTGATCAGTTTTGCAGCCATGACCTTGGAACGCGGAAGAAGAGACCGAAGCAGTGACGTGTTTTATTTCCGCAAGGAGCTGGTGGAGCAGATCATGGTGGAGAAAAAATATACCATGGAACTGCCGGTTGCATTGCAGAAGGAAGAGCTGATCCCGTTCTTCCAGCCCAAGATCGATATCAATACCGAACAGTCTCTGGGAGCCGAGGCACTGGTCCGCTGGAATCACAACGGCAAGGAGATCCTGACCCCTTCCGAATTCCTTCCTGCCCTGGAGCGGGAAGCCAGACTGATCCAGGAAGTGGATATCTATATGCTCCGGCAGGTGTGCAAATATATCCGCAGATGGCTGGATATGGGCATTGATCCCGGACGTATTTCCGTGAATTATTCCAGACAGAATCTGCGCAATCCCGATATCGTGGATATCACCTTCAGCATTCTGGATGAGAATGAGATCGACGGTCGCTATATAGAGATCGAACTGACGGAGACCACCGACCTGACGGAGATGGCCCCCCTAAGCCACTTTATTGCCAGTATGCATGAACGAGGTATTCATGTAAGCATGGATGATTTCGGTACCGGTTATTCTTCGGTGAGTCTTCTGGAGAATCTGGATTTTAACGTGGTGAAACTGGATCGTTCCTTTATGACCCGTATTTCCAACAAGGAAAAGAAAGTGGAGATCATCATCCGTAACGTCGTGAAGATGCTCAATGAACTGGGGGTACAGGTCATCGCCGAAGGCGTGGAAACCAGGGAACAGCTGGATATGGTCAAGAAAGCCGGTGTGGACGTGGTCCAGGGCTTCTTATTTGAAAAGCCTCTCCCTCCGAAGGAGTTCGAGGCCTGGATGAAACAGCAGTGATCTTATTCAGTCTTCCAGCTGCGTGAGCATGGAGATATCGGTATCCATGACCATGGAGAAATTCGTATAATAAACCACAAAGCCGGGCTTGGCACCGGCCGGTTTTTTCACGTTCTTTTTCTGGAGATAATCGATTTCGGCTTTTCCCACAGCGGAAGCCTTGGAATAATGAGCGGCCAGTCTTGCCGCATCTTCAAAGGCCCGGTCGGGGACTTCTTTTCCTTCGGTCTTTAAGATCACATGAGAGCCGGGGATCTTCTTGGCATGGAACCACCAGTCGTTTCCGGTGGCTACCTTGAAGGTCAGCTCGTCATTCTGAAAATTATTCTTTCCCACGTAAATATGAAAGCCATCCTGGCTAAGGTAATGATAGGGTTTACTGGTGATCTTTACCTTCTTTGCACCGCCTTTTCTGCGGATATAGCCACAGGCGATCAGTTCTTCCCGGATCTGGGTAAGATCTTCTTCCTTTTCCGCAATATCCAGTGCCGTGGCAATGGATTCCAGATGATCGATCTGAGCCTTTACTTCCAGTGTCAGGGTAGAGAGGGCTTCATAGGTGCGCTTCATTTTCCCGTATTTATCAAAGTATTTTTTGGCATTCTCCGAAGCGGTCAGCGTAGGATCCAGAGGGATCACCACTTCCTCCCCGTTGTAATAATTGGTGGCGGTGAGGGACGTATCCCCGGGGGAAGCCTGATAGCCGTAAGTATGGAGAAGCTCCCCATAGATCCGGTAATCATCCCGCTTTTGGGTATCTTCCATCTGCTTTTGCTGCAGATCGTATTTCTTAATGTCCCGCTCCAGAGCCGTCTGTACGATATGGCGCAGATCCGCACTTTTCTGACGGATCCGGGTGATGGCATTCTTCTGGGCATAGAAAGTCTGCAACAGATCCGAAATGCTCTCGTAAGGGGCAGTGGCATCCATGTTGTACATGGTAAGAGGCACTGCTGCGAATTCCACCGGTTTTTTATAGCCGTCCCTGTGTTCATAGACGATGGCAGGGGCAAAGTCCCCGGTTTGCACCTGATCCATCAGGAAACGGAAGGCAGTATACAGCTTCCCGGCAGTTTCCGCATAGTCCGGCAAAAGGGAACCGTCATCCTCCTTAAGCCGGTAGGACAGGGCACTGCGGTCGGAATCCAGTCCCGCACGGTAGCACAGTTCCTGGGCGATCACCGGAGAGATGCCGGTGAAGGAAGAATAGATCGCCTTGTAAACGGGCGTCGCTTTTTCAAATACCCGGGCAGCGAATTCTTCCGGGGAGACGGTAAGAGGATCACATTTCCCTGTGGTCTCCGGAATAAAGTAGGGCTTACCGGGAAGTACCTCGCGGACCGAGCTGACAAAGGCGGATATATGCTTAATGGAGTCTACGATGGTTTCTTCCTCATCCACCAGGATCAGGTTGCTGTGCTTGCCCATCAGCTCCAGCGTCAGCTTCTTATGACGCAGATCCCCCATTTCATCGTAATGTTCAATACCGATCTGAATGACTCTCTCCAGGCCGGGCTGGGTGATCCTGGTGATGCGGCCGTTCTGCAGGTGCTTACGCAGCAGCATGCAAAAGCCCGGAGCTGTCAGAGGACTGGGGGTACGATCGTCCGCAAAATAGCACAACGGCAGGGACGGATCTGCGGAAAGCAGCAGACGGTAGGTCCCGGAAGTCTGTTTCACGGTCATGGTGATCGCATCGGATTCCGGTTGTGCGATCTTATATACTCTGCCGCCGGTCAGAAGATCGTTGCATTCTTTCACCACAGCGGCCACGGTGATTCCATCAAAAGCCATAGTAAATATCTCCTGTAAAATGTTCGGCTATTATTGTATCATGATTGACGCAGAGGTTCTACTAATCTATAATACAATGGAATGCGCGCTGATCTGACTGCGTGCGGGAAAGAGGATCTTCATGATTAAGAGTATGACCGGCTTCGGCAGAAGCGAAGGCACCTTTGATGGCCGTAAATACACGGTAGAACTGAAATCCGTCAACCACAGGTATCTGGATGTGAATCTTAAGATGCCCAAGGTTTTGAACCTGTTTGAAAGTTCCATTCGTACCGAACTGAAGAAGTATATGGAACGTGGTAAGGTGGATGTATTCATTACCTTTGAAGATCAGAACGAAGAGACCGGTACCCTTCGTTACAACAGCAGACTGGCAGGCGAATATCTGAAGTATCTGCGTATGATGGCAGAAGAATTCGGCCTGGAGAATGATATCCGGGTGTCTTCCCTGTCCCGTTATCCCGATGTGTTTGTCACCGAGGATAAGGGTCTGGATGAAGACAAGCTCTGGAAAGAACTGCAGCAGGTCATTGACGAAGCTGCGGAGAATTTTGTAAAGACCCGTATCGCAGAAGGTGAGCGCCTTAAGAAAGATCTCATCGCCAAGCTGGATGGTATGCTGGAAGTGGTGGACTTTATCACAGAGCGTTCTCCTTCCATCATCGAGCAGTATCAGCAGAAGCTGAAGGAGAAAGTACAAGCTCTCCTTGGTGACAAGGAAGTGGACGAAGCAAGACTGCTTACCGAAGTGACCATTTTTGCAGATAAGGTATGTATTGATGAAGAGCTGGTACGCCTGAACAGCCATATCAAGGCAACGGAAGAGACTCTGAACGATGGCGGAAGCGTTGGACGGAAGCTGGACTTCATCGCACAGGAGATGAACCGCGAATCCAATACCATCTTATCCAAGACCACAGACCTTGAGGTGTCCAATCGTGCCATTACCCTTAAGACCGAGATCGAGAAGGTAAGAGAGCAGATCCAGAACATCGAGTAAAGGTTTGGTAGAAGAATGAATAAACTGATTCATATCGGCTTTGGCAACATTGTCAATGTGGAGAAGATCATAGCGATCGTCAGTCCTGATTCAGCCCCTGTAAAGCGAATGGTGCAGAAGGCCAAGGAAGAAGGCAGCGTCATAGACGCCACCCAGGGCCGGAAGACCAAATCGGTGCTGGTAATGGAGAACAACCGGATCGTACTGTCCGCGTTGCTTCCGGAGACCATTTCCGGAAGAGTGGCATCAGATGATATTTCAGGAGGCAAGGAAGCATGAAGCGAAAGGGAGTTCTCATTGTAGTATCCGGCTTCGCAGGAACCGGCAAAGGAACGCTGATGAAGCGTCTTTTATCGGATTATGACGATTATGCATTATCCGTTTCCATGACCACCCGTTCTCCCAGACCGGGCGAGGAACACGGAAGAGAATATTTCTTCGTTACCAGAGAAGAATTTGAGAAGAAGATAAGCGAGGGCGGCCTTATAGAGCATGCCTGTTATTGTGATAATTATTACGGTACCCCCAGGGATTACGTGGAACAGAAGCTGGAAGAAGGCAAGAACGTGATCCTGGAGATCGAAGTACAGGGTGCCCTGAAAGTGAAGGAACGTTTCCCTCACAGTATTCTGATCTATGTACTGCCGCCCAGTATCCCGGAACTGAAAAAGCGTCTGGTGGGAAGAGGAACGGAGACAGAGGAAGTCATTCACAGAAGACTTTCCCGTGCCACCGAAGAGATACAGGAGATCAGCAAGTACGATTTTATTGTGGTGAATGATGATCTGGACCGGTGCGTGGAAGAATTGCATTCCATTATTTCCAGCGCCCATGCAAGTCCGTACTATCATAAAGAATTTATCTCCCAGCTTGAAGAAGAGCTGGCTGACCTGATGAAAGGAGAATAAATACATGTTACACCCTAATTACACAGACCTTATGAAAGTCGTTAACAGCGAGGTTGAGCCCGGAGAAGCACCGGTGGTTAACAGCCGTTATTCCATCGTTATGGCTACCGCACACAGAGCAAGACAGCTGATCGCAGGAGATGAACCCATGATCGAGAAAGCAGAGGGAAAGAAGCCCCTTTCCATTGCGGTAGAGGAGCTGAATGAAGGTCTTCTGAAGATCGTTGCGGATGATGAAAGTGAGGAGCAGTAAGCTTCGTGAAGTTATATTTTATTTCGCTGGGTTGTGATAAAAATCTGGTGGATTCGGAAATGATGCTGGGACAGCTGATCGAACACGGTATTCAGATCACGGATGATCCGGAGGAAGCAGAGGCGGTTGTGATCAACAGCTGCTGTTTTATCGGTGATGCCAAAGAGGAAAGTATCCGCAACATCCTGGAGATGGCGGAACGTAAGAAGACCGGACAGCTGAAAGCCCTTCTTGTGGGAGGCTGTCTGTCCCAACGGTATCAGGAAGAGATCCGCAAAGAGATCCCCGAGGTCGATGCGATCTTAGGTACGATGAACATCGACCGGATCGTGGAAGCTTTGGATCATGCACTGCAGGGCGAAACAGGGAATTATGTCGGGGACTGCAATGCAGTTCCCGTTTTTGGTAAAAAAAGGTATCTGACCACCGGTGGACATTATGCTTACATGAAGATCGCAGAAGGCTGCAATAAGCGCTGCACCTACTGTATCATTCCTTACGTCCGCGGAAGTTTTCGCAGTATCCCTATGGAAAGCCTGTTAAAGGAAGCACAGGAACTGGCGGAGCAGGGGGTAAAGGAACTGATCCTGGTAGCGCAGGAGACCACCTTATACGGAGTGGATCTCTACGGAGAAAAATCCCTCCATCGTCTGCTGCAGGAGCTGGCAAAGATCCAAGGGATAGAGTGGATCCGTGTACTGTACTGTTATCCCGAAGAAATCTACGATGCGCTCATCGATACCATGGCCACTGAACCGAAAGTCTGTCATTACCTGGATCTTCCCATTCAGCATGCATCCGATCCCATCTTAAAGCGGATGGGCCGTAAGACCGATCAGCAGGATCTTCGCAGGATCATTGGGACACTGCGTAGCCGTATCCCGGATATCTGCCTAAGGACCACCCTGATCTCCGGATTTCCCGGTGAGACCCAGGAAGATTTTGAAGAACTGTATCGTTTTGTAAATGAAATGGAATTCGACCGTCTGGGAGTGTTTGCTTATTCCGCGGAAGAAGGCACCCCTGCGGCATCCATGCCCGATCAGGTTCCGGAAGAAGTAAAGGAGCAGCGAAGGGATGAACTGATGGAACTCCAGCAGGAGATCGCCTTCGAAAAAGCACAGGAGCGTGTGGGCCGTACCTTCCGCATTATGGTGGAGGGGTCCCTTCCGGAAGAAGGAACCTTCGTGGGACGCACTTATATGGATGCGCCGGAAGTGGACGGATTCGTCTTTTTTGAGCCAAGACCGGAGGAAGCGGCTCGGGAATATATGACCGGAGATTATGAATACGTGACCATTACCGAAGCCAGAGAATATGATCTCATCGGCGAGGTAACGGATCCGGAATGATTTGGAGGCAACTATGAATTTACCCAATAAACTGACCATGTTTCGCGTGATCCTGATCCCGTTTTTTGTTGTTGCGGTGCTGCTGGAAAACACCTATCCCATTTTAAAATGGGTGGCACTTGTGATCTTTATCGTGGCATCTCTCACCGATCTTTTGGACGGCAAGATCGCCCGTAAGTACAATCTGGTAACGGATTTTGGCAAGTTTATGGATCCTTTGGCAGATAAACTGCTGGTTTGCTCTGCAATGATCTGTCTTATCGAACTGGGAAGGATCCCTTCCTGGGTGGTGGTGATCATCATTGCAAGAGAATTCACCATCAGCGGCTTCCGATTGATCGCGGCAGACAACGGACGTGTCATCGCAGCCAGCTACTGGGGCAAATTTAAGACGACATTCCAGATGTTCATGGTGATCCTGATGCTGGCGGATATTTCCGAGCTGGCCATCCTGACCACCATTATCATGTGGATCGCGCTGATCCTTACCATTGTTTCCCTCATTGATTACCTGTGGAAGAACCGGGATGTGATGAAGGGAACCAAGTAAGAAGGATAAACAGGAGGAATTATGGTAGCAGAAATTATCAGTGTAGGAACAGAACTCTTACTGGGGAATATCGTAAACACCAATGCAGCATATCTGGCGGAGCAGTGTGCCCTTTTGGGTATCAGCTGTTATTACCAGGATGTTGTAGGCGATAACCGGGAACGGATCATGGGAACCGTACGGGCCGCTCTGGAACGTGCAGATATCCTTTTGATCGGCGGAGGTCTGGGACCTACTCCGGATGATCTTACCAAGGAAACCTGTGCCGAGATCCTGGGAAAACAACTGATCATGGATGAGCGCGTTAAGGCATCCATTGATGAATTCTTCGATAAGAGAGGCATTAAACCCGCCTCTAATAATTATAAGCAGGCACTGATCCCGGAGGGCGCCATTGTACTGGAGAACCCCAACGGAACCGCACCCGGACTGATCATGGAGGTAAACGGAAAGCACCTGATCCTTCTCCCGGGACCTCCCGTGGAACTGTGCGCTATGTTTGAAGAAGGGGTAAAACCCTATCTGCAGAATCTGGTTCCCGGCACCATCTATTCCAAGATGGTGAAGCTTTGCGGCGTGGGAGAATCCAGAGTTGCGGAACAGATCGGCGATCTGATTGCCAATCAGTCCAATCCCACCATTGCAACTTATGCAAAGACCGGAGAGGTCCATCTGCGGGTAACAGCCAAGGCGGAAGACGAAAAGGCTGCAAAGCAGCTGGTAAAGCCGATGGTTAAGGAGCTGAAGCAGCGCTTCGGTAACCATATCTATTCCACCGAAACGGAAACCACCCTGGAGAAAGCAGTGGTGGATCTTCTCCTTGCCAATAAACTGACGGTTTCCACTGCGGAATCCTGTACCGGTGGCCTGCTGGCAGGAAGGCTGATCAATGTTCCCGGTGTATCGGACGTATTCAAAAGTGGACTCATCACCTATTCCAATAAATCCAAACATCGTCTTCTGGGCGTAAAGAAAAAGACGCTGGAGAAGTTCGGCGCCGTAAGCAAAGAGACGGCAGAAGAGATGGTCAAAGGACTGGCAGGACTGACCAAGGCGGATGTATGCGTATCCGTTACCGGTCTGGCGGGTCCGGACGGCGGTACGGACAAAAAGCCGG
>JAIKYN010000309.1 GCA_024683155.1 Lachnospiraceae bacterium
GCAACCCCGGAGATCCAGGCACAGCTGGAAGAAGGCATGTGCAATTACCGGGATATCATTAGGCAGGACTTTGGCATAGACTGTGATGCCATTCAGGGTGCCGGCGCCGCAGGTGGCCTGGGCGCTGCCTTAAAATGCTTCCTGGGAGGCGAGATGCGCTCCGGCATTGAGACGGTGCTGGATCTCATCCACTTTGACCAGCGTCTGGAAGGCGTAGACCTGGTAGTCACCGGTGAGGGCCGTACAGACTGGCAAAGCTGCTTCGGCAAGGTAATGCAGGGTGTCGGTTCTCATGCCAAAGCAAAGGGTGTGCCTGCTCTTGGTCTATCGGGCGGCCTCGGTAAAGACGCCATGGATATCTGCAACCACGGCATCGCTTCCCTTATGACCACGGTCAACGGACCCATGGAATTGGAGGAAGCACTGGACCGCGCCGAGGAACTATACCTGGAGGGCGCCATCCGCATGTTCCGGTTTGTGAAGGTCGGCATGGACATGAAGTAACGGTCCGTTCTTCACTTTATCCACTAAGAACCTACAGCGCTATGATTCATCTGCCGCATAAAACCGGCGGGATGAAATCATAGCGCTTTTTATTCAAACATCTCTGAACTAATTATTTTATCAATTACACCTATTGCTTCGTCATAATCTACTTTTTCTTGCAGGAAGTAAGCAGTTATTTCAGCATAATCCTTTTCGTATACTCGCTGATCAACTATTTCCCGAAGTTGTTCGTTTATATCTATTCCGGCCTCTGCAGCAGGACACATCTTTGGCATTTTTAACCTATCAGTTCTTACGTCTTCGACGAGTTGTTTAAAAATTTCATTAAACGTTACTTTCGGCAAAAGCATATAAAGATCATAAATATGTCTGGAATGCTTATTGATGTTATTCTTTATGTAATAATCACAAAGTGCAAACACCTTATCAATAAAGGTTCTCTCTATATTTTGAAGAGTCATAGTAAAAGGCTCTAGTTCATACTCAGTTATAAAATCCGAGTTATCTGCTTTAAGCACTTGGTAAATGTAATTATCAACTTCCATCATAACAGTTGGAAACGCAATGGAACCTAAAACCACTTCCATCTTAACGCCTTCATTAAGGCTCTCCGGCATATATTTTTCTGTAGGAGAATATTTAAATGTATAGCAGTTATAGTCTCGACGACTTTTCGTAGTATCCCAATCTATTATGGGAAGATCCAAATACTTACTAATTCCTGCTATAATTTCATTCTTTAATTTATGGCGTTCTCCCTGCGACAATTTGTCTGAAAAGGTTATGTCTATATCCTCAGAGAATCTATTAATTGCATGATGGCATTTTGACAATGAAGTTCCACCCTTAAAAACACAACCAGGTGCTTTTGTTGCAAGCTGCTTCAAAATCATCGTAACATAATAATCCTTTTCAACAATGGATACTGGGACTTTTAATGCATCAGAAACGGCATTTAGAACTGCTTCAAATTGCTCTCTGTCCTTATGTAATAGCATAAACAGCTCCTGTCTCATAAAGGTTCTTATATACCTTTGTAGGGTATAAACCAATATAGGTATCAATTAGTTCTTTTGTAATGTTTTCATCCTTAATAAGTTTCTCTAACACATCAAGAACATTTTGGGAACTTCCGTCCAGATATTTATCGATATCACTTAAAAAATCCAAAAACTGCAAGGTATATACATTTTTTTCGGTAATTTCAGCCTTAGGCTTTCGAATAATAAACTTCTGGCCCTTAATATCAATCTCTCTAACTTTGGCACTGGTCTCATTAGTAACAATTTCCTGTACATAAGGGACTTGTAAAGAAAAACCGATCTGGTTCGCAAAAGTATAGCCTGAATAGTATCCTCGTACTTTCCCTCTTCGATTAACATATCTGCTTCTGGCCACGATACTGGCAGATATCGGTGTTAATCCCTTCAATTTCATCTTACCGGGCAAATAGTAAACACCCGCATCATATCTACAAAGCATACCGGAATCACATAATTCCTTTAGTTTTGGGCGAAGCGAATTCCCCACCATATTTATATCGATATCAGCTGTGAAGATTGGTTCGTTTGGCTTAAAATTTTCAATTAAATATCCGTATAACATAAAGATATCTCCCATACAACGATTTTTAACTATATCAGTATAATTTTGTTATAAGAATAATAACGCTTTTTAACTATCAAAGTCAATAATTGTTAGATATATATTTAAAGCATAAAAACCCCATATAGTAGAAAACGAAAGAGAAATTATAGAGATATTCCGAGTGTATGTACGTAGGAAATGTTTCGTTCATAATTAACAAAAATCGGGAAAAGTTTCGGGAAACATGGAATTTCATAGTGATGTTGCATAAGTTGGCGACGTGGCGTTTGTGAAAGTGTCACAAGGAAACAGGGAAAACGGTTACCTAAAATACCGTTGACCGTTATTATGGCAATTTCATAAAATCGTAAGTGAAAGAAGAAAGGGGTGCACACCTTTCAGAATGAAGATTGAATGAAAAGGGAGGTTAGCTTCTTTCATGAAAAGAATAACTGGTTTATTAATGGCACTGATGTGCCTGGTTGTTTTAGGTTTGGCAACGGTTACGTTATCGGTACGGGCAGACGAGGAGAGGATCCCTGTTTACATGCAGGTGCCGGCAGACTGGGAGGGCCCTTGTGTATGGGCCTGGGATGATGACGGCAAGGGCGCTTTTGATGCGTGGCCCGGCGGAGAAGCCGATGCAGATCCCGCCAACGAGGGCTGGTATTATTGCTGGATCCCTGCCTGGGCAAATCATGTGATCGTCAATGGCAATGCGGGCACGGTTCAGACCGAAGAGATCCTCTTGGATGGCAGCGCTGCTTGGATCACCGTTGCAGAGGATGCAAGCTTTGAAGTTTCCACGGAGGCACTCACCGAAGGGGACGCGCCGGAATATGTTGAGAAATTCGCTATTCACGCCAAGGTAGATGACAGCTGGGAGAATCCCGGATTGTGGGCATGGTCCGCGCCGGACGGAACCAACGCGTTTGAAGCATGGCCCGGCAAGGCAATGACCGCCGGGGAAAACGGCTGGTATACAGCGAAGGCACCTGTTTGGGTGAATTCCATTATCATTAATGCAAATGAGGGCTCTGTACAGACATCGGATCTGACCATCGATCCTGCAGAGATCTGGGTTACGGTAAATGCAGACGGAGAAGCAGAATTCAGTTACGTAGATCCGGATAAGGCTTCTCTTCCCGATGTGACCATTCATGTCAGCGCGCCTGCTGACTGGGAAGCTCCTTGCCTGTGGGCATGGTCCGCACCGGATGGAACCAATGTATTTGCAAGCTGGCCCGGTGAAGCACTGGAAGCAGACGAAAGCGGCTGGCTGGTGAAGACCATTCCCGGCTGGGTGAACTCTGTGATCGTTAACGGAAATGAGGGCTCTGTACAGACAACCGATATTTCCGTTGAAACCGGAAAAGATATCTGGTTAGTGGTAACCGGTCCGGAAGAATATGAAGTATCTTATGAAGAGATCGCATTACCGGAAGGCAGTGCAAGCACAGCTGAGAGCGTAGCCGAGGAAACAACCGCAGCAACCGAAGCAGCTGCAGAGACAACTGTTGCAGAAGAAACGGTGGCACAGGCCGATGAAAAGAGCGGCACCAATCCGGTTCCTTTCGCAGTGGGTGGTGTAGCTGTTCTGGCAGCAGCCGGTGCAGGCATCGCAGCATATCGCAAGAAGAAGTCTGCCTGATCAAATGAAGATAAGGTTGTCTGAATGAAAAAAGATGCAGAGAAAGCAAAGACTCTCTGTAAAAGATCCAGAGCAGTATAAAAGGTAAAAGAAGAAACACAAGGGGCAAACATGAAACGGAAAATTGCGTGGTTACTGGCAACGATAATGATCCTTTCTCTGAGCCTTTGCGGGTGCGGCAATTCAGCCGCACCTGTTTCGGAGGAAGAAGCATCCACTATCACCATCTGGCATGATAAGGAAGATGCGGTGATCCAGGTATTACAAAAGCACCTGGAGGAACTGTGCCCGGATGTAACGGTGGTTCTGGAGAAAAAAAGCAATCTGACGGAAGCGCTGAAAATGGTGGGAAATAATCCTACCGCGGCGCCGGATATGTACTTCTTTGCACACGATAAGATCGGTGTGTATGCGGAAATGGATATCCTGCAGCCCATTACGGAGATCATTCCCCGGGAAGAGCTGGATCCTTACATGGGAAATACCCTGGAAGCAGCCACCTATGAGGGGCAGATCTATCAGCTTCCCATTTACTATGAGACGTTGCTGTTTTTGTATAACCGCAGATATATGCCGGATGATGCTGTTCCTTCCACTACGGAAGAACTGTATGCCTACATGGAAGCCAAGACAAACGGCGGTCATTACGGATTTGTGGAACAGCACAGTACCCCTTACTATGCGGCAGGGTGGATCAACGGGTTCGGCGGCAGCATCCTGAAGGAGGACGGAACGCCCGGACTTGACGATGAAAGTACCATTGCTGCACTGGAATATCATAAGAAATTTGCATCTCTCATGCCGGGAGAAACCGAATATGCCACCGTGAATACCTTATTTAACGAAGGCATGGCACATTCCACCATCGGCGGTCCCTGGCTGATCCCCACGGTACGGGAATCCGGCATGGACGTAGGGGTGGCCCCCATGCCCGTGATCGACGAAACACAGACACCCATTTCTCCGTATATGGGTGTGCAGGGCATACAAGTATTAAAGCTGGCAGCAGAACGGAAGCCCCAGGCAGTGGAACAGGTGCTGCGGGCCTGCATGGATCAGCAGCTGGAGATCGATCTGGCCCTGGCCAGTGGCTGTGCGCCTGCAAGGGAAGATTGCTACAGTGAAGCAGCCATTGCGGAAGATGAAGTAGTCATGGCCATGAAAGAAACCGCAGAACATGCCGTTCCCATGCCCAACCGTCCGGAGATGGATGTAATGTGGACCGTGACCGGCAATCTGCTGACGGATGTCAACATGAGCGGCAAGGATGTGGCGGAAAGTGCTGCCAAGGCCCAGGAAGAAGCCTTGCAGCTAATCGAAGCCATGAAGTAAGATTTTTACCATATCCGAAAAAACAGATATGGGTTGATTTTAATGAAACAGAAACAGGAATAAAAAAGAAACAGAAGGTTTCCATGACAAACAACGGAACAAACAAAGAAAACTGCAAACGTAAGGATGCGCTGATCTCCTATCTGTGGGCAGGACCCTCGCTGATACTGATCGCCCTCATCGTGGTGTTTCCCATTTTGTATACGGCGTACATTTCCTTTACCAACATGAACGTATACCACTGGAACAACTACGAGTTCGTGGGGCTGCATAACTACGTCAACGCCCTGCTGGTCTTTGACAGCGGCTTTTTATCGGCCCTTCTCATGACGATTTTTTGGACACTAGTAAATATGGTGCTCCAGCTGGTGATCGCCTTCGTACTGGCAAGCCTGTTAAATATCAAGAAACTGCGCCTGCGAAACGTCTATAAGACGCTGCTGATCTTTCCCTGGGCCATGCCGGGATATGTCTCCATCCTGTTATGGAAGACGGGTATGTTCAACTCCCAGTTCGGCCTTCTGAATCAGTTCCTGGCAAAGCTCGGAAAAGAGCCGGTACGCTGGCTGGGGACCAATACCATGGCCTTTATCAGCTGCACGGTGGTAAATCTGTGGCTGGCGCTGCCGTTTATGATCACCATTATTGACGGGGCACTGCAGAGTCTGGATAAAAGCTACTATGAAAATGCGCTGCTGGAAGGAGCTACCTGGACCCAGCGGACAAGATACATCACGGTTCCCATGATAAAACCCATTATCGCCCCTTCGGTGGTGATCACCATCTTCACCACCTTCAAGCAGTTTGACGTGATCTATCTGCTGACCCAGCAGGTGGGATCCAAGACAGGCTCCAGCCTGCACACGATCCTCACGTACGCTTACGAGAATGCATTTATCACCAATAATTACGGCTACAGTTCGGCTGTTTCCATCATCATCTTTGCCCTTCTCATCCTGTTTACCATTCTGGGAGAACGAGGCGGAAAGGGGGAGAAGGCATGAGAGGCAAGAAAAAAGAAAAGCTGCTGCTTTTGCTGGTAAACCTGCTGTTTATCGTGATCTGCTTTGGGGTACTGGTGCCGGTATTATATGCCCTGTCGGTTTCCTTAAATGAAAACAACAGCCTGCTTTCCTCGGAATTTTCCTTTATCCCCAGGAAAATGACGCTGGAAAATTACCGGGCGGTATTTTTTGATGAACCGATCCTGCTGTGGCTTAAAAACAGCGTGATCCTGGCGGTGATCACCCTTGGGATCTCCATGAGCTGCGGGATTCCTGCAGCCTATGTCTTTTCCAGAAGACAGTTTCCCGGCCGAAAAGCCATTTTGAGGGGCCTGGTACTGCTGTATGCATTTCCCTCCTTATTATCCATGACGGCGCTGTACAAGCTGCTGACCCCCATGGGACTGATCAATACCAAGGCAGGTCTTGTGATCGTATATACCGGAACCATGGCGGTTTTTGCCCTTTGGAACATGAAGGGATATTTTGATACTATCCCCGTAGAGATCGAGGAAGCGGCCAAGGTAGACGGCGCTTCTCCCATGCAGATCGTAACCCGCATCGTGCTTCCCCTGGCGAAGCCTACCATTGCGGTAACGGCCATGATGATCCTGATCTACGTATGGAATGAATACATTTTTGCCATTAATTTCATGATGGGGTCCGATACCTATACACTGGCAGCAGGTCTTAATTCCCTGCAGGCAACGGAAATGAGCGGCAGCTGGCCGGTATTTTCCGCAGCGTCCCTGGTGGTATCTTTGCCCATCCTGATCATCTTCTTTGCATTACAGAAAAACATGACAACCGGCTTAACCAGCGGGGGTGTCAAAGGTTAAGGAAATCAACTGAGTATGAATAAAAGTGCGATCTTACATATACCCATGTCGGAATATGCATACGGAACCGATGAGGAACATGTGACCATCCGGCTGAAAGCCCAGCGGGACGATCTGAAGGAATGTACCCTGTTTTACGGGGATCGGGCCTGCAGACAGACGCCGGTGATCTTCACATCCGTCCCCATGCATGTGGCAGCATCTACCACGACCTCCGACTATTTCGAAGTGGAACTGGAAAAGCCTTACAAGCGGCTTTGCTATTATTTCAGCCTCTTTGACGGACAGGAGCAGAGCTATTATTATGCCGATCAGTTCTCGGATCACATCGTGGATGACCGGTCGGAATATTACCAGCTGCCCTTTAATCATCGGGCGGATATCGTGGCTCCTCCTTCCTGGGCACAGGATGCCATCATTTACAACATCTTTCCCGACAGCTTTGCCACAGGGAAGAGCTGTATCAGCGGGAAGGGAGAGCACCTGACCATTGAGGAAAACGGACGGCTTCTTACGGTAAACGGAAAGCTTGGCGGTACCCTGAAGGGGATCACGGAGAATGTCTCCTACCTTAAAAAGCTGGGGGTTAATGCCATCTATATCAACCCCATTTTTACGGCGGGAGAATATCACAAATACGACCTGCTGGACTATTTCCACATCGATCCTTGCTTTGGAAGTAACGAAGACTTCCGGGAGCTGGTACAGACCTATCATGAAAATGACATACGCGTCATAATAGACGGTGTCTTTAACCACTGCGGCTGGAAGTTCTTTGCCTTCGAAGATGTGGTACAAAACGGAGAAGCATCAAAGTACCGGGACTGGTTTTACGGCCTGACATTTCCGGTGGTACGCCCGGAGGATCCGGAAGCGTACCCCGGGTATGAATGCTTTGGTTATGAACGGATGATGCCCAAGTTAAACACCCAAAATCCCGAGGTGGAAGAGTATTTCTGCAGTGTCGGGGAATATTGGGTGCGGGAATTTGGCATCGACGGCTGGCGTCTGGATGTTGCCAGTGAAGTAAATGACCGGTTCTGGCGGGAATTCCACCGAAGGGTGAAGGCTATCAACCCGGAAGCGATCCTCATCGGAGAAGTGTGGGAAAGCGCCAATCACTGGCTGGACGGAACGATCTTCGACTCTGCCATGAACTACGATTTCCGCAAGCACTGCAGGCGGTTCTTCGCAGAAGAGAGCATCGATGCCTGTGAATTCGACTCCCGTATGACCCACATGCGCATGCGCTATCGCAGGCAGACCGCTTATGCGCAGTTAAACATTCTGGACAGCCACGATGTAAGCCGTTTCCTGACGGTTTGTCAGGGAGACCGGGATCGCTACAAACTGGCCATCGTTTACCAGATGACGTGCCCCGGCATGCCGGCCATCTTCTACGGGGATGAATGCGGACTGGAGGGCCTTCTGGAGAAGGATTACCGAAGACCCATGGAATGGGAGAAGGAAGACGAGCTCTTTGATTTCTTCCGGGAAATGATCGGGCTGCGTAAGGAGAACCCGGTGCTACGGCGAGGCGATTATCGCACCTTGCAGGCAAAGGAAGGCAGCAAGGTATATCAGTTTGAGAGGTTCCTTAACGGGACGACGGTCAATGTGCTCCTGAATATGGGAAAGGAAGCAGTAGATCTTCGGGATTACAAGGTATATAAAGAGGTGCTGGCTGAGAGCCACGTAGCAGATGGCAAGCTGGGGCCCAGGGGATATCTGATCACACAAGCAAAGTAGGAACGGACGCAGCATGTCCGCAACTGTGAAAGAAACAAAGTAGAAAGGGCGAATCATGTCCGTAACCATCAAAGATGTAGCAAAATTAGCGGGGACATCCACAGCTACGGTTTCCAAGGTGATGAACGGTTCTTATTCCATCTCCCGGGAAACGGTGGAGAGGGTGCACCGGGCCATGGAGGAACTGAATTATCATCCCAGCAATGCGGCGCGAAACCTGGCAAAGCGGGTGACGAAGGCGGTGATCTTCCTTACAAGCCTTGGAAGAGACAGTGGCTTCTCCAATCCCCACATGTTTGAGATCATGGCGGGGCTGGAAAGTGTGCTTTCGGAAAAGGGCTATGCCATGACGGTACGCAGCATCGCACCGGAGGATGTGTGCGCATATGTGCAAAACGCCATGGAAACCAAGATGGCGGACGGATTTGTGATCCATGCGGCGGTGATCTCGCCGGAACTGGACGAGCTGATCTATCGTATGGAGATCCCCCATATCATCATTGGTATGCCGGGATTTACCAGTCATTTTTGCTGGATCGATATTAACAATAAGCTGGCCGGCGAGATGGCAGCTGCTCACCTGCTGAAACAGGGCTATCAGAAGCTGTCCTTTATTGGCGGCGAAGAGGGGGATCTGATCTCGGAACACCGGCAGCAGGGGGTTATGGACGTTCTGAAAGAACATGACCTCATTATGTCCCGACGCTTTTTAAAGCACGGGGAATCGGCCTGCGATAGCGCCTACTCTACCACCAACGAGTTACTGCGGGGCGGAAATGAACTGCCGGATGCCATTATCTGCGCCAACAACTATATTGCCTATGGCTGCGTCATGGCCCTGAAGGATGCGGGGATCCGGATCCCGGAGCAAATGGGGATCATCACCTTTGACGACTATCCGTTTTCTCAGGTGCTGCGGCCCATGCTCACGGTAGTCAGCGTGGACGTCTACGATGTGGGCATCCAGGCGGGCAGGTACATCCTGCAGAAGATCCGCAAGCCCAATCTCTTCATCCAGACCTACATCACCTTGCCCTTACTCATTGAACGCGATTCCACCCGGAAGTAAGAACTATGCAATTTTAACTCGGGGACGACCGAGTCGGTGAGAACCGAGTAAAATAATTGAACACAAACGCAAACGAAAGGCGCAGGGGAACCCTGCGCCTTTTTAAGGCAATCATTGATTAATCGGAGCGATACATTTGCCATGTTTGCGATGGAGACCAGGTAAGAGGCTCTGAGGATAATGTATTGTCATTCCATGTAAGAACCGTTGATTGTTCTTTATCCGTATAAAAGAGAATGCGTGATTGTCCTAGGGACTGTGGATAATAATATCCATCTAATACAGGTGTCCCATGATCATAGGAAACAATGTGTACCTGATCGGGGGCGCTCCAGGAAAAATCCACTTCCCAAACGGAGGAAGGATCATTTTCGCTGGATAATATATAACTTGTACTATAAAGACGGGATGTTACTACGCCTTGCAAATCCTTATTCCAGGAGGTTTGATCGGGAAGGCGAAAATAGCTCGCAATTAATTCATATGGTAACAGGGAGATAAGAAGACCTAAAACCAGTGGTATTATTTTGACACATTCTTTCTTGTAGTTTTGCTCATGCAAAGATAAGATGGTTTGCCGATATCCTGCACATGCATGGCCAAGTAATAAGTAAAAGTAAGGGAAAGTATACTGGCTTTTGGCTTCCCAGAAAGTATGAAAAAGGTATCCGCCAATAAACACAATAAGGAATAGAAAATCCGTGTTATTTTCTGCTTTTCGAATGTTCAGAAGATATAGAACGACGCCTAAATACGTGAGCATCATAAAAATATCCTGCACGCGTTCCAGGATTTGATTTAATAAATTTCCGGAAAAAAGAATACTCCTTTGCAAATTGCTGTATACATACTCTACGGGTGTGCTTCTGATAAACGAGTATCCACCGAAAGTGGGATCATTCCACATGGATGCATTTTTCTGAGCAAAAAAGCCAATGGCATATCTCTGGCGATTTTTCGCAAAATCCCAAAGACGTTGCTTGATGAAGGTCATGGATTCATTATGTGCAGCCTGTGAATCGCGGCCGTTATTTTGATACACAAAAAAGTTATAGCCATTGAACCATCCAGGCGTGGTCTCATCTTCTTGCAATCCCATAGCGATATAGGAAGAAGAGGGCACACCATCGCCGATGGTAACGGGAGTAGTTGCTTTCAGAATAAAGATAGGCCCTTGTGTTGCGAAAAAATATACCAAAATGACAGAGGGGATAAGTAATAGAAAATTCGTCAAATGGGAACGTTGTTTTATATAGGCCAGAAGAAAGAAAATAACAAGTGCGATCATCATGATCAGATAATTCTTTTTTAATAGAATTGCTACACCCATAAGAAGAATTGATACCAACGAATATGGAACAGAAATAGAAGCGTGCCGGATCGCTTTAAAGGCAAAAAGGAAGGAAAGTAAGGCAAAGAATAATCCCGGAATAGTGCCGTAAACAAAGCCTACATAACACCACATGGGCAGGAAAAATAAGGAACACAAATGAACAACATTGGAAAGAAGAGGACTATTCCATATATAGAGCGAAATCGTAGAAAGAATTCTTATGCTGCAAATGTAAAATAATACATTTAATATCTGCAGAATAAAGTAAGGATATTCACCAAAAATGAGTGTGAAAATGCAATTCACCAGAATCAAGCCGACCTGATGAGGGTGATAAGAAAAATAACTTCCCGGAGCAAGAAGATCGTATTGTTTATTTACAAGATCAGAAGCGGCTTCCAGAACATAGTGTTGATCAGCTACGGGCTTGAGAGGATACAGGTACAGAAGGACAACCAGGATAACGGCAACCAATATATCCAGAATGGTCAGAATTCGTAAAATCGTCGTATCGGAAACGATAATGCTTTTTTGCCTGGAAAGAAAAAGGCAGATAGCAAGTACAAAAAAGCATATGAAAATATTTAGTCCCCAATTATCGCGAATAAAGTTTACGAGTTCGCCTTGCGTAATCCGACTTGTGCTGTTTATGGAACGAAGAAAGCAGATTCCGATAAACAGGGAACTGAAAAAGGTTATCACGATTTTAAAAAATCTATTTAGTATATTCATTGGCTCTGTATTACCTCATTAGTAAATCTATATACCTATAGTATTATATACGAAAATAGTGGTTGTATTGTATGTAAAATCCCGTGCCTTTTTTCTGGAACAACAGGTAAAACATTACTGAAAATTCCGGGCGTTGTTGTCTGACTATTTCGTTTAAGTAAATTAAACCCTTGATATTACTTAATTTTTTCGTTGTGCAAAATGCTCAATAAAATTTTTTGAAACCCATTTCAAATTTAAAAATCGGTCAAAAAGTATTGACACTCTAAAAGCGCTTGGATAAAATGACAGTATGAAACGGGTTTCAGAAAAGTTTCATGTAGCAAAATGCTAATAGCAGTTCAAAGGATGAAAAGAAGCGTGGTTGACGCTTTTTTTAAACCTGAAAAAAGAAACCGATTTCAAAAAGATCCAA
>JAIKYN010000328.1 GCA_024683155.1 Lachnospiraceae bacterium
GGATCGGCTTCCATTATGGTAACCAACATTACCTGTGAAGAAGCGGATGCCATCGCAGAGCGTCTGAGAGAGCGCAAGGATGTGTATATGCTCTCCTTTGACGATTCATCGGAACATTACAATGACTTTTCGGCGTTATACAGCATCACATTTACCTATCCGGAGGATGACCCCAGGGCCCTGAATGCCCTGGAGGAAGTAAAGCAGTCTCTGGAGGGGCACGATCTGTATGTGTCCACCTCTATGGGAAACCAAAGTGCGGAGACCATTGAGAAGGAGATGCAGACCGTATCCCTTCTGGTAGCGGTGATCGTTGTTCTGGTGCTGATCTTTACTTCGCAGACCTACGCGGAGATCCCGGTACTGATCTTAACCTTCGGCGCATCGGCGGTGCTGGCGTCCGGAACCAATTTCCTGCTGGGCACCATTTCCTTCGTGTCCGATTCCGTCACCATCGTGCTGCAGCTGGCACTGTCCATTGATTATGCCATTATTTTCTGTAATCGCTATAAGGAAGAGCATGCCACTCTGGGGATCCGGGAAGCGGATATCATCGCTTTAAGTAAAGCGATTCCCGAGATCACTTCCAGTTCCCTTACTACAGTTGGTGGTCTGATCGCCATGATGTTCATGCAGTTCCGGTTAGGTCCGGATATGGCCATCTGTCTGATCAAGGCCATCTTCTTCAGTCTGCTGTCCGTATTTACCCTGATGCCGGGTCTCATTATGATCTTCGGACCGCTGATGGATAAGACCTATCATAAAAGCTTTATCCCTAAGATCACCGCGGTGGGCAGTTTCGATTATTTCACAAGATTTATCATTACTCCGGCCTTTGTTTTGCTGATCATTGCAGCGTTTCTGATGCAGAACAAGTGCCCCTTCGTTTACGGCTATACCCAGATCGAGACGCCCATCCAGAACGAATATCAGGTCGCTCAGGGCATGATCGATGACACCTTCGGCAAGTCCAACATGGTAGCTCTCATGGTCCCTGCCGGGGATTATGAAAAGGAAGCCCGACTTATGGCCGCTCTGGAGCGACGTACAGAGGTGGACCATTGTCAGGGCCTTGCCAATACCACGGCCATGGACGACTATACCTTAACGGATAAGCTGACGGCCCGGGAGTTCGCGGAACTGATGGATGTGGACTATGAGGTGGCGCAGCTTCTGTATATGGCCTACGCGGTAAACGATGAGAATTACGCCAAACTGATCAACGGCCTGTCCAGTTACAGCGTGCCGCTGATCGATATCGTCATGTTCCTGTATCAGGAAGTAGAGGAAGGGTATGTCACTCTGGACGATGATCTGTACGATACCCTGAAGGATGCCAATTCCCAGATGCAGATGGCCAAGGATCAGCTGCAGGGAGTGAACTATTCCCGTATGCTGGTGTACCTGGATCTGCCGGAAGAAGGGGAAGAGACCTTCGATTTTCTGGATGAGATCCACGACATTGCAGGCGATTATTATGATAAGGAAAAAGTGGTGGTAGCCGGTAACTCCACCAGTGAATACGACCTTAAGAAGACCTTTGATGTAGATAATACCGTGGTCAGCGTGGTTTCCATTCTGGCGGTTCTGGTGGTACTGCTCTTTACCTTCCTGTCCGCCGGCATGCCGGTCCTTCTGATCATGGTCATCCAGGGAGCGATCTGGATCAACTTCTCCTTCCCGGCTATTACGGAAACCAATCTGTTCTTCATCGGGTACCTTATCGTCAGCTCCATTCAGATGGGTGCCAATATTGACTACGCCATCGTTATTTCCGGCCGGTATATGGAACTCCGGAAATTCATGGATAAGAAGCAGGCCATTCAGGAGACGCTGAATTTCGCCTTCCCCACCATCATTACCTCCGGTTCCATGATGGTCCTGGCCGGTTTTGCCATTGGCCAGCTTACTTCCGATGCAGCCATCTGCGGCATCGGACAATGCCTGGGAAGAGGTACGGTGATCTCCATTTTGCTGGTCATGTTTGTACTGCCCCAGATCCTGATGGTGGGCGAGAACATCATCAGGAAGACCAGTTTCGCCGTATCTTCGCCCATTAAGCTGGAGCGTGGCCTGGGTGTGGTTCAGGTGGACGGCTTTGTCCGTGGCCAGATCACCGGTGTTGTAACCGGAGAAATGCACGCCATTGTACGAGGCGAAGTGAACGCTGTGGTTACCATGGGTAAGATGGAGGAATTAAAGGATGTTCCGGATCCGGAGGAGCTGCAGCAGCAAAAACAACTGCCGGATAAAGAAAATGAGGAGGCAGATGGTCATGAAGCTTAAAAAAAGGATCCTTCGAAACACAATGATCGCAGGGCTTGTCATCAGCCTTCTCATCAGCGGAAAAGAGCCTTATCATTTATCCGAAGCTATGGGAAATAACGGCCTGTCACAGGTATACGGGGCAGAAAAAACGGAAACGGTATACCTTAAGACGCCCCAGGATCTGCTGGATCTGGCCGGGGTATGCCATGAGGATTCCTACTCCAGGAACCTGAGGGTGGTATTGCAGAACGATATTGATCTTAGAAACAGTGAATTTACGGGGATCCCCATTTTCAACGGATCCTTTGACGGAGGCGGATTTACCGTCTCCGGTTATACCTACGGAGGCGACGGTTTTGTTACCGGATTCTTCCGTTATGTGGGAGAGGAAGGCGTCATTGCCAACCTAAAGCTGGAGGCGGAGATCGTAACCAGTGAGAAGCAGCAGTGTACCGGTGCATTAGCCGGGATCAATCAGGGCATCATCAAGGATTGTACGGTGTCCGGATCGGTGTCGGGATACGAGGAAACGGGGGCTGTCTGCGGCATCAATCAGGAAGGTGGAAAGCTGCTGCGCTGCCGCAATAAGGGCCTCGTGATGGGATACTACTATACCGGCGGCATTACCGGCAAGAACTTTGGTGTGGTGAGCCGCTGCGTCAATGAAGGATCGATCAATGACAACCTGACCTGGATCAGGGGCGACGATGAGATGAATTCGGACCTGATGAGCAATCTTACAGGGAGATCGCTGGAAGATACCATCAGCCTGCAAAGCGGTGTGGATACCGGTGGGATCTGCGGTTACAGTCAGGGAACGCTGGTGTCCTGTACCAACGAAGGAACCGTAGGCTATGCCCATGCAGGTTATAACATCGGCGGTATTGTGGGACGACAGTGCGGTTTCATCACTTCCTGTTCCAACAAAGGCCATGTATACGGCAAGAAGGATGTGGGCGGTATCTGCGGACAGTCGGAGCCGTTTATTGAGACGGATCCCGGCCGCTCCATGAAGAGCAGTGCGGAGAAATTAAATGCACAGATCGATGCGGCCATCGCTGATGCACAGGATGCTTCCGCGGAAGCCTTACAGCAGCTTACCAGGCTGCAGGAGTACTCGCAAAAGGTGCTGGATACCACGTCGGAGATGACGGATCAAGCCTCTACTTATGTGGATGAAGGGATCGATAAAGCCAATAAGGTCATTGAGACGGTATCGGAAAATGATATCACTACCCAGGAAGGGTACGATAAGACCAAGAAGCAGGCAGAGGATGCCTTAAAACGCCTGGAAAAACAGGCGGAAGAAGATGCGAAGAAAGCGGAAGAGGAAGCAAAAAAGGACGCGGACGAGAGTAAGACGGATGCGGATTCTGCCGTAAAAAAGGCGGAGAGCACCGCAAAGGATGCCAAGGAACATCCCGCAGAATATATCAAGAAGGCAGACGATGCCTGGAAAGAAAATTCCGAAACCTTAAAGAGCGATCTGCAGAGCGCTTCCGATACCATGGCACAGATGAATGCAACGGCCACGGAATATTCGGAGGAACTGCAGCAGGATATCACAGCCATTCAGGATCAGGTGGATTCCATGCACAATATGGTGGTGGATCTGGCAGAAGGCGTGGCAGAAGAAGGTGTGGAGTACATTTTCGCGGATATATCGGAAAATGCCATTGAATTCACCAGTCAGGGCATTATTTATGATTGCAATAATAAAGGCATCGTCCAGGGAGATTCCAATGCCGGCGGTATTACAGGCTCCATGGATATCGATACGGAGAATCTGGAAAATAATGCCGCACTGACCATGAGCCTGAAGGCCGGTGAAAGCTATACACTGGCAGTGATCACCGCAGACTGCACAAATGAAGGCTTTGTGTCCGGGCGAAACGACAACATCGGCGGTATTGCCGGATATATGCATTACGGCGTCGTAGAAAACTGCTGCGGCTACGGTCTGGTGGAAAGTGAAGGTAATAACGTAGGTGGTCTGGCAGGTTTCAGCCGCGGTACGGTAAAAGACAGCTATGTGCTTTGCTCCTTGGAAGGTGCTTCCAATGTGGGCGGCGTAACCGGATCGGGAAACAGTATCAAGAACTGTGTTTCCATGCCGGTATTTGCAGAACTGTCCGGAAATTGCGGTGCCATCGCAGGCCAGGTGGAACGGGATGAAAACAGCCGGGCCATGAATACGGAATCCGTAAAGGAAAATTATTACGTCAGCGATCTGCTCTATGGCATTGATGATATCAGCTATGAAGGTGTAGCACAGACCATGACCTACAAGGAACTGCTGGAAAGGGAGGATCTTCCTGATGCTTACCGGCATCTGACGGTGACCTTCCGCATCGATAACCGCCGTCTGGGGAAACAGGAGATGGCTTACGGCAGCTCTCTGGAGCGGCTGATCTTCCCGGAAGTAGCGGAAAAAGAGGGTTACTATGTACGGTGGGAAGATGTAACGGATCGCATTGTAAACGGCAACCTGGTAGTCACGGCGGAATATGTCAGCAGTATCCCGGTAGTTGCCAGTCAGGAAACAACGGCTAAGGAGCATAAACCCTTAGGTTACATCGACGGCGGATATGATGAAGCAGCATGCCTTTCCATAACGGATCAGGCGGTTACCGAAGAAGAAAAGAACGAGATCTTCGCAGGCATGCCGGAAACCTATAAAAACCTTACCCTGTATCAGGTGAAGATCACCGGGATCCCGGAGGAGATAAAGGGCGGAAAGCTGCGCTTGTACTGTCCGTATGAAAAGGATGTGATCCTGCTGCATAAGGACCGGGCTTCCGGTAACTGGAACGAAGTCGGAGCGGAACAGGTTGGAAGCTATCTGGAAACGGACCTGCTCTCTGTGCAGGATACCTACCTGATCGCTTCCGGCAAGGAGATAAAGCCTTCGGATGTACTGCTGATCATGGGCGCAGCAGCCCTTCTGATCGCATTCGTGCTCACGCTTCGGGGGATCCGGAAACGGATCGCGTTAAAAAAGAGGAAAAACAAAAGCAAATAAAATAAACACACTCTTTTAAAAAAAGAAGACTTATTTTGCACCTCCCGTGACAGACATAATAGGAACAGTTGGGTGGAATGGTCCACCGGTTTCTTACGGGAGGTGTTTTTATGAGCAAAAAAGAGCTGAAAAGAAGGCTCTGGGCCATGGGGTTGGCCGCAGTACTGGTGTTTGGGAATGCAGGGACAATGACCCTTGCAGCCGGCGCAGATCTCGTATCACAGCAGGTGATGGCGGGAAATTATTATAACGTGCAGACAGGATCTGCCGTGAATTTCGGAGAACAGGACACAGAGTTATATACGGGAACGGATTGGTCCGGATCAGCCGCAACGGCGTCTGTTACCGGGTCCAAGGTAACCTTTGCCGTATCCAATTTCGGCTGGAACGGGGAATGGGGCCTGCAGTATATCATCAAAGATCTTGGGCTGAAGAACGATACCACGTACAAAGTCGAATTCGACATGACTTCTACGGTGGATAAGAAATTTTTCCTGAAACTGGATGATGTGGCAGGTTTTATCGCTGAGACCGTGGAAGTAAAGGCAGGAGAGACGCTGCATTATTCCAAGGAAGTATCCTGCGGAACGTTCTGCGGGGAAAAGCCCTATCTGTTCTTTGCACTGGGCCAGATGGCAGGAGAAGAGGTAAACCGCAGCGGTGAGGTTACTTTGGAAAACCTGGTCTTTACAGAGCTAAGCGGAAATGAAGATCCGGACAGCGACGATCCGGATAATGGAAATACAGACCCGGACGGTGCAGATGCAGATCCGGACAAGGATAACGAGGATCCCACTGATAACGAGAATGCAGGAACGGTGGATTTCACGGAACGAACCACCGAGTTCTATGCAGGAACCGATTGGGCGGGGGCAGCAGGAACCATTACGGAAACCGCCAATGAGGTAACCTTCGATGTAACCAATTTCGGCTGGAACGGGGAATGGGCGCTGCAGTATATCATCAAAGATCTTGGACTGGAGAACGATACCACGTACAAAGTCGAATTCGACATGACTTCTACGGTGGATAAGAAATTTTTCCTGAAACTGGATGATGTGGCAGGTTTTATCGCTGAGACCGCGGAAGTAAAGGCAGGAGAGACGCTGCATTATTCCAAGGAAGTATCCTGCGGAACGTTCTGCGGGGAAAAGCCCTATCTGTTCTTTGCACTGGGCCAGATGGCAGGAGAAGACGCAAACCGCAGCGGTGTGATCACTTTGAAAAATCTTGTGATCACGGAGATTTCCGGTGAAAGCACTCCTTCCGATACGCCCGGAAGTGATGGAGGAAATGACGCTACCGGAGCAGACTATGATTTCACAGCGGATAATTCCGCCTATGACTGTGCAGATCCGGGAAGGACCAAAGCAGGCTATGATCTGATCTGGGCCGATGAATTTGACGGTAATTACGGAGATGACACCGTCGATTCCAACACCGGTCTGAATCTGGATCACTGGTCTTATCAGATGGGAGACGGTTCTACGGATTGCGGTAACTACGGCTGGGGCAACAATGAGCTGCAGTGTTATACGGATCGCCCGGAGAATGTGGCGGTCAATGAAGACCTGGACGGAGACGGACAGGGGGAAGGCGTTCTTCGTATTACCGCAAAACGGGAAAACGGGTACGTTTATAAGACGGAAAGTGCCAAGAATTATACTTCCGCAAGGATCCGTACCACTACTTATACCGACACGTTATTTGATACAACCTATGGCTACGTGGAAGCCAGAATGTCCCTTCCGGCAACGGCAGGTGCATGGCCTGCATTTTGGATGCTTCCCGAGAGCACGGAGATCTACGGCAACTGGCCGGTATCCGGTGAGATCGATATCATGGAGACCTGCGGTGCCTTTTCGCAGTATGGAAACAATGTGGCTTGCGGTACCCTTCACCGTGGTACACCGGCGCATGTATACAAGGGAAGCGGTTACCAGGAATTAGCCAGCGATTATACCTATTTCCATACTTATGCCATTGACTGGCAGCCCGGATCCATCACCTGGTATTTTGACGGAGAAGCGATCTATACCATTGATGACTGGGAAGGAGCTATTTCCGGGGCTTCGGATTCTCTGGGATTTGATGCCCCCTTTGATACACCTTTTTATATGTTATTAAATCTGGCAGTGGACAGCGGTCAGTTTGGCGGAAGCGTAAACAAGGCCCGGTTTGACGGCGATATCAACATGTATGTGGACTATGTCCGTGTATTCCAGAAAAGCGAAGGCTATCCCGAATATGCGGTCCGCAGCGCAGGCGGTGCCAATCGTGAGGATTGGACTGCTTATGCGGGGGTAAATCAGATTGCGGAAGTAACGGTGCATACTCTGGAAACCTGTCAGGGCGGCGGCATGAATGATACCGAAGCTGATCCGACCAAATGGTATCTGTCCTATCAGCAGGATGCCACCGATGCAGCCATGGAGAGCTATACTGATAACAATGGCAAAGAATGGGCGAAGGTGACCATCGGTTCTACCGGTTCCCAGGATTACTCCGTGCAGCTCATCGGCCATTATGATGCCAAAGCAGGCTATGTGTATAAGATCAGCTATGATGCCTATGCGGAAGGCGGCATGATCGGGAAGACCGTTAACTGCGATTCCAAAGAGTGGAGTACCTGGAGCGCTTACGGCGTAAAGTCCTTTAAGCTGGATAAGACGCCGCAGCATTATTCCTATACCTTTAAGCAGGAAGAGAATTATGATAAGTGCCGGATCGAGTTTAACCTGGGTGCACAAAGCAGCGGCACCGTTTACATTTCCAATGTAAGAGCAGAGATCGTGGATCCTTCCTCCATCGGAAGCAGTGAGCAGGCAAGGACTGCGCTTGCAGACGGAAACATGATCTACAACGGAACCTTTGATCAGGGAGATTACCGCCTGAAATACTGGGCAGCTCTTGGCAACACGGAAGTTACCGTTCCCCGATATACTACCGCTGCATTAAAGAGCGATGATGTGATGGTAGTGGATGAAGCTTCCAGGATCAATTACGAACAGCTGGCCGATGGCCGGAAATATTACGAGCGCCGGGCACAGATCACCGTTCCCGGAAATGAAAGTCCTGTGCTTTGCCAGCCCGATCTGAAGCTGACGGCCGATACCTATACGGTGGAATTCGACCTGTACAGTGCGGCAGATACCGTGGTAAAAGCAGGGGCATATACCTTAAGCAGTGTAAACGGAACGGCAGCGCTGGGCAAAGAACTGGGATCTGCAACGGCCAGATATTCTGCAACAGATGGTGTGCGTCACTATACCCTGCGGTTTACCACAAAAGAGGCGGCAGACAGTGCAGCCTTAGCCCTTGTGTTCGGTAAAGGGGCAGCTGTTCAGCTGGACAACGTTTATATGAATGGTGCAGATCAGGTGTCTTCCGTAAACGAACATCCTCTGACCACAGACAGCAGCTATCGCGGGGATAACGGCGGTGGTGTGGAGATCGCACTGGTAAAAGAGGGCGAGACCATATCCATGCAGAACATCGCCAGCGGCGGTACCTGGTATACGCCACAGCTGGCTTCCGCTGATTTTGAACTGACTGCCGGCCGGAAATACAAACTGTCCTTTGACTATAAGTTAGAAGGCCCCGGTAACGGCACCTTCCAGTACATTATCCAGGAAAATGCAGGCAGCTGGCACGTCTTTGCGGGAGGTCCTACCACCGTGACATACGATGCGGAAGCAGCAGATGCAGACGGATTTAACCACTATGAGCTGACGTTTACGGCAGATGCCTCCATTTCAGCCGTTCATTTGAATTATGGCTTTGGAAACAGCGGCGGCGTGGGAACGTTGCACTTCACCTTTAAGAATGCCACCATCGATCTTGTGAAAGCACAGGCCGGAGGAACCGCGGATGCGGATAACGAAGAAGTGGACGGGGATGCTTTCGATGCCGGAAATACGGGTGCAGAAAACGAAGGCACGGATACCGGTTCGCAAGAGGATACAACCGGTGGAGAAACCACCGGCGGTGAAGGAACTACCGGCGGAAGCAGCAGCACAACCGGAAGCAGTAGCACCGGCGGAAGCAGCAGCACCGGCGGAAGCAGCACAACCGGAAGCAACAGCACCGGTGAAAGCAGTACACAGACATCCGTAACCGGCGATGCACCGGAAGTACAGGGGGCAGAGCGGGTAGTAACGCCTTCTAAAAAGAAAGCTTCCGGCAGACCGGGAACTACTTTGGCGACGGAGACCGTGACCATTGAGGAGGAAGAAGCGCCTCTTGCGAACACGGTGAAAGAAGATCTTTCCACAACGGAAGACCCTTCCACAATGGAAGGCGCAGGATCCGATGCTACGGCATCCGAAGAAGAAACATCCGCGGACGCAGCAGAAGATACCGACAGCCGCTCTTTGGACGAAGAGGAAACGCCGCTGGCAGTATCTGCGGAAGAAAGCGGAAGCAGAGCCCTTCCCATTGCGGCGGCCGTGCTTGCGATCCTGATCCTGGCAGCAGGAGCTGTTTACGGGATCCGGTTTCGTAAGATCCGCGAATGATCGGAACCGGTCATAAAACCAATCGGCATACATAAAAGAAATAAGACTCCTTGCCATGACTTTCCCGTGGCAGGGAGTTTTTATGGCACAGATCGTATAAACGTGCTAAAATACTTCATGGAAAAATTGAAAAAGTATGGTCCGGAAATCGGACAATAAGCACAAAAGGAGAAAACACATGAATCT
>JAIKYN010000041.1 GCA_024683155.1 Lachnospiraceae bacterium
ATAGGTCTGATGCTCTTCGGTGTAACCTTCCGGTGTGGTAAGCATCATCCGCACCATGGCGGCTTCCTTCAGAACGCCGCATTCCCATACCTTGATGGTTTCTTCCATGGGCTGATCGGAACGGTTCACGATGATGATACTTTGTGCTTCCCGGATGAACCTGCAGTAGATCAGCAGATCCCGTTTGCTCAGGACCTTGGTGATGGAGCCTCTTCGAAGCTCCTTGCAGGTCTTATGTAAAGAGATCATGGCTTTGTGATACGCCAGCATCTCCTTGTCTTCCTGTCCCCAGGGATAGGTTCTGCGGTTATCGGGATCCGTAAAGCCGCACATGCCTACTTCATCACCGTAGTAAATGGTAGGCGCACCTACGCTGGTCATCTGCATCATGACAGCGATCCGCATGATGCCTTTATCTACGCCGCGCTCTGCTGCTTCCGGTCCCAAATTGGCAACACGCCCCACCATATGATTGGTACGGGTCAGGAACCTTGAGTGATCGTGGTTCGACAGTTCGTTCATACATACTTCCCGGGACGGATACAGCATCTGGGAATCGGAATGATGGATGGCGCCAAAGAAAGCCGCGTCATTTCCCAGCATGTCCTGACGGTAATCGTCGCTGTGCTTCTCCATACCGGTTAAAAACCAGGTGACCGGCTCCATGAAGCCGTCATAATTCATGATGCTGTCCCACTGGTCGCCGCCCATCCAGGGCTTTACCTCGCCGTAATGCTCGGCCAGGATAATGGCGTCGGGATTGGCCTGTTTTACACGCTTCCGGAATTCCTGCCAGAAGTAATGGTTAAACTCCGGGGAATGGCCCAGATCGGCTGCTACGTCCAGTCTCCAGCCATCGGCATTGTACGGCGGAGAAACCCACTTCTCGCCGATGCGCATCACATATTCAAACAGCTCCCGGGAACCTTCGTAGTTTAATTTGGGCAGGGTATCATGGCCCCACCATCCGTCGTAAGTGGTGTTATAGGGCCACTCATTGGGATTATGGAAACGGAAGAAATCATGGTACGGACTGTTCTCATCCACGTGGGCACCCTTGGGAAATCCCGGGGCCTTCTCATAGATGCACTCCCGGTCCAGCCATTTGTTGAAGGATCCGCAGTGATTAAATACACCGTCCAGGATCACCCGCATGCCTCGCTTGTGGACTTCTTCCACGAAGTAGGCAAAGAATTCGTTGCTGGCTTCCAGATTGGCAGGGTCGGTAACACGGCAGATATGGCGGGTGGCGTGGGTATTATCCATGTCTCCCGGCTGCAGGATCTGTCCCTCATCCTTCACGATCTTCGTAAAATGCGGATCGATATGGTCATAATCCTGTATATCGTATTTATGGGACGAAGGAGATACGAAGAGAGGATTCATGTAGAGAACCTCTACTCCCAGGTCCTGAAGATAGTCAAGTTTGTCCAGTACGCCCTGGAGATCGCCGCCGTAGAACTCGCCTACATCCATGGGCGCAGGCTTCTGGCCCCAGTCATCGATATGACGGCTGTGATCGCCTAAATAGGCATATTCATCCGTTAAGGGATCATTGGAAGGATCACCGTTACAAAACCGGTCGGTGAAGATCTGATACATTACCGCACCCTTGGCCCAATCCGGCGTCTTAAAGCCCGGTACCACCCGCAGTTCAAAGGCGGGATCCGGCGTCTTCACGCAGCCTCGGATGTCGTAATAGCATCGCAAAAAGCCGGAAGTGATCTCGAAGTGATAGGAGATCGGTGCATCTTCCAGCTGATAATCGTAGTAGAAATAATCAAAGATCTCGTCGGAATCTTCCTTCAGCATGTAATAGCTTTCGCCCTTACAGACCAAATAGACAGCGTCAATGTTATTGAGCGCAGCACGAAACCGGATCCGAATGCTGCTGTATGCAGTGGGTTCGGAGGGTGTTACAAAGTTCTCTGACGTATCGGAATATAAAGCGTTGCGCCGAAGGACCGGCCGCATCGCGGTTATATATTGTGTATCGGGCATGAACCCGAAATAGTTATCCATAAAACTGCCTTCCCTATACCCATTATTTTACTCTCCACTTATATATCGGCACAAGAGACGAACTACCCAATCCCTTGGCAAAACCTTGTTGCAGTTTGACTCAAAAGGCATATAAATGGCGTATTTCCGTACTTTTCTCCATATAGCAAATCAGGACAGCCTTGGGAAGCTGTCCTGATTCGAGAAGGTATTTCTTTCTTATGGGGTATAGCAAAAAACTATATCATGTATTGGGGGGTTACGAGATTATAATAGCATCACCGGATACTTGCGTAAAGAAACAGTTTCAACAAACATTACAAACGCGCAAGTAATTTTTTGGTAATTTTTACTAATCAAATAATGCCTCGAACTCCTCCCGGGTGATCTTCTCTTTTTCCAGTAAGAGCTGTGCGCACTTCTCCAGTACGTCATCGTGCTCCTCAATGATCTTACGGGCTTTTGCATAGCACTCATCAATGATGGCCTTTACTTCCTTGTCGATCTCTCCGGAAACGGCCTCACTGTGGTTCTTCGCATGGGCCAGGTCACGGCCGATGAATACCTCATCATCATCATCGTCGTAGCAGATGATACCGATGTTCTCGCTCATTCCGTACTTGGTCACCATCCGGCGGGCCATCTTGGTGGCTTTCTTAATATCACTGGAAGCTCCGGTGGTATAATCGTCGAACTTGATCTGCTCTGCAATACGGCCGCCTAAGGAAACCATGATCTCCTCCAGCATACGGCCTCTGGTAATAAACATCTCATCCCGCTCCGGCAGGGGCATGGTATAACCGGCTGCGCCTACACCTGTAGGGATGATGGAAACGGTGTGCACCGGACCCACATTGGGAAGCTCATGGAATAAGATGGCATGTCCTGCCTCATGGTAAGCCGTAATGCGGCGATCCTTATCGGATACCACACGGCTGTGCTTCTCGGAGCCGATTCCCACCTTAATGAAGGCTTTATCAATATCTTCCTGACGGATGAAAGCACGGTCTTCCTTGGCTGCGTTGATCGCACCCTCGTTCATCAGATTCTCCAGATCCGCACCGGTAAATCCGGCGGTAGTTCTGGCGATCTTGTCAAAATCCACATCCTCGGCAATGGCCTTGCCTGCAGCGTGTACTCGCAGGATCTCTTCACGGCCCTTCACATCCGGGGTCTGTACCGTGATCTTACGGTCAAACCGTCCGGGACGCAGGATCGCAGGATCCAGGATATCCACACGGTTGGTGGCTGCCATAACGATAATGCCCTGATTTGCGGAGAAACCGTCCATCTCCACCAGTAACTGGTTAAGGGTCTGCTCACGCTCATCATGGCCACCGCCCAGACCGGTACCACGGCGTCTTGCCACCGCGTCGATCTCGTCGATGAATACGATACAAGGTGCATTCTTCTTGGCATCTTCAAACAGATCCCTTACACGGCTTGCGCCCACACCTACGAACATTTCCACAAAGTCAGAACCGGAGATGGAAAAGAACGGCACACCTGCTTCACCCGCAACGGCTTTTGCAAGGAGTGTCTTACCGGTTCCGGGAGGGCCCTCAAGCAGTACACCCTTGGGGATGCGGGCACCTACCTTGATATATTTGTCGGGACTCCTTAAGAAATCCACGATCTCCATCAGGTCTTCCTTTTCTTCCTGAAGACCGGCTACCTTACCAAAGTTCACATCGGTAGTTTCCACCATCTTGGCCTTACTCTTGCCGAAGTTGGCCATCTTGGCATTGGCACCGCCTCCGCCGGCCTGTCCGTTCATCATCACAAAGAAGAAAATGAACAGGGTCATGCAGACCAGTACGGGAAGTACATACATTAAGAACCAGTTATCACTCTTTACATCGGTGATCACAGGCTCTACGTTGTTCTCCCGGATGATCTCTTCCAGCTCGGTCACGTCGGTAGCATATAACACCTTCTCACTTCCGTCGGAAAGCGTCACACGTAAGGTACCGGTGGGTGTCTCCTGATTGGGGGTGATGGTGACCGTCACCACATTTCCTGCTTCCAGATCGGACAGCAGGCTGCCTCTGGAATAGTTGTTGTCCTCTGTACTGAAAAGGCTCAACATAGCGGTCAGGACGATCAGGGCCACAATGACCATGAAATACATGCCCAGACCACGATTCTTTTTACTAGTGTTCAATCTGTAACTCCTTCTGATGGCCTTGCGGCCACGGTTTTATTACTCGTCGAATTTCACAACGCCGATATAAGGCAGGTTGCGGTATAACTGGTCATAATCCAGTCCGTAACCAACCACGAACTCATCGGGGATCTGAAATCCGGTATAGTCTACATTCACGTCGATGACACGGCGGGAAGGCTTGTCCAGCATGGTACAAAGCTTCAGGGATGCGGGACCTCTGTCCTTTAACATATCCATCAGGTAGCTTAAGGTACGTCCGGAATCCACGATATCTTCCACAACGATCACGTTCTTATCCGTAAGGGGCTCGTCCAGGTCCTTCACGATCTTAACCACACCACTGGATTTGGTAGAGCTTCCGTAACTGGAAACCGACATAAAATCAATGGATACCGGCACCGTGATACGCTTTGCCAGTTCGCACATAAAGAAACTGCCGCCCTTCAGCACACAAACCAGATGTACGGTCTTTCCTTCGTAATCTTTGCTGATGCGCTCGCCGATCTCCTTGATCTTGGCGTCTACCATCTCTTCTGAAAGCATCTGCTCGATATGATAATTCTTGTTTTCCACGTTCTTGCCTCCCGGCTGTTATAAGCCTGTTTCATTCTGTTTCATCTGCAGTCTGACCTGCAGGATCTGACGGGTATTATCGGTTACCTTGGCCTTCTCGCTGATGCGATAGCCCGGGATCCACACCACATGGGATCCACTGGCCAGAAGGAAGATCTCATCCCGATCCGCTGCAGGGATCTTCTCGTTGATCATGTACTCCTTCACCGACTTGCGTACCGGATAACCGTTGGGTCCTTTAATGGTGATATAGTCCCCGCTTCTGCGGCTTCTAAGGACCAAAGATTCATCTATTTTATCATAATCCAGCCATTTCGTATATGCCTTTTCCGGGATTTCCTCGTTGCCGGAAGCCATGATCACAGAGCAGGTCACGCTTCCCATACCGGGCACATTCACCCCACCGGGAACCCGTACCGGGATCTCCAGCTTCTGAGGTACTTTCTTCTGGGAAATGATCTCCAGTGCACCAAGATCCTCTGCTTCTTCCTCTTCCGGAGCCGTAAAGAGCAGTTCGTCATAGCTTTTACGAACTTCCAGCCCGTAAGGCAGCGATAACTGACCGTTGCCGGTTTTCTCCATCAGCTTGCGGATATCCCGTATGTGCACCGACGTAATGTCCTTCCGGGCATTGGTAATGTCGGCGATGGTCTGCAGCAGGATCTGCTCCTGTATATAGATATCCTGCTTACGCATCTTGGGAATATAGAGGATCCTCTCATTGGGCAGCTCATCGGACGCCGTGGCATAGATCTTGGCTTCTCCCACCACCCGCTGAATGTAGTCCTCCGCTTCCTGGAGCTTTTCTGCCGCTTCCGCCGTGTGTCTGGCAGAACCCTGGCAGATCTCCTTTTCCGCATAAGGCAGGATGTGATTGCGGATTTTATTTCTTGCGTAATGATCTTCCTGATTGGTTGCATCTTCCCGCCAGGAGATCTTCTGTTCCGTCAGCATCTCGATGATCTCGTCCTTGGTCAGGCAAAGGAGCGGCCGTATCCGGTTTTCCTGTACCGGACGGATGCCGCACAGCCCTGTAAGGCCGCTGCCCCGGAACATGCGGAATAATACCGTTTCCGCCTGGTCATCCATGTGATGGGCCGTTACCAGTTTATTTAAGTTATGCTCCTTCATCAGCTCCTCGAAGGCTTCATACCGGGCAATGCGCCCCGCTTCCTCTTCGCTGATACCCTTCTGGAAGGCTTCGGAACGGATCTTATAATATCGGACATGACAGGGAATATCGTTGGCTGCGCACAGTTTCTGTACAAACGCCGCATCCTCGTCCGCTTCTGCCCGAAGGCCGTGATGCACGTGTAATACCTCGAAGGTAAAGGGAATCTTTCTGCGAAGTTCCAACAACACAAAAAAGAGGCAGACCGAGTCAGCCCCTCCGGATATGCCCGCCACCAGCCGGTCGCCGGCTGCCAGCATCTGATATTTTTCTACGAATTCTGAGATCTTAGCGCTATTCTTCATCGGATTTAAACAGAATCTCATCCTCATGAACGAGGCCGAACTTTTCTCGTGCTACTTCTTCTGCAAACTTCTTGGTATGGGTATATTTCTCGTACTCTTCCAGGCTTTCGCTGCGGCGGTTCTCATCCTCGATCATGGATTCCAGTTCCGCCTGACGCTCTGCCAGTTCCATCTGCTTCTGGCGCAGTTCATGGCCGCGATAAAGAATGACCACTGCCATCAGCACCAGTACAGTGGTTACCAGAAATACAGCCAGTTTATTCTGTTGTCTCTTACGGAAAGCTGCTTTCCGGCGTTTTGCCATGGTTTTCTCCCCCGTCTTGCTATTTCTAGCTTATAACGATTCGAAAAAAAGGTCAAATTACAGGTACTTGAACATGTCCTTGGCTTCTTCCTTACGGACCACGTCCTGCACATCCAGAACTTCGACCTTTACGTCCCGATTACCGAAGGAAATGTTGATCACATCGCCGACTTTCACTTCCGCGGACGCCTTCGCTACTTTATCGTTAATGGTCACCCGGCCGTTGTCGCAGGCGTCGTTTGCCACGGTTCTGCGCTTGATCAGGCGGGATACCTTCAAATACTTATCCAGTCTCATAAAAGTGTCTCTCGTTTCTAAAATAATTGAGTAGGAGGAATTTCTCTTAATTGAGAAATTCCGACCTCTCACACCACCGTGCGTACCGTTCGGTACACGGCGGTTCAATCAACTTAACAAGTGACACACCTCTCGGTGTAGTAATCTGACATTGAGATAAGTCCA
>JAIKYN010000055.1 GCA_024683155.1 Lachnospiraceae bacterium
TTTGGGAGATCGTATATATTACAGTTTCAAAGAAAAGGGGGCACTTTAAAAAGTGGCAAATAACATTTTCGGAATCGACCTGGGTACCAACAACATCAAAATATACAATCTGGCCACCGACTCGGTGCTGATCGAAAAGAATATGATCGCCATTGAAAATAAGAATACCTTATTTGCCTATGGCAATTCCGCTTATGAGATGTATGAGAAAGCTCCTGCCAACATCCATATTTCTTATCCGTTAAATAATGGTGTGATCGCGGATATCAAGAAGATGGAAATGCTGATCCGTCAGTTTATTTCCGATCTTTCCGGCGGCACTTTAAAACCTGCGGATTTTGTCATTGCGGTTCCTACCGACGCTACGGAAGTAGAAAAGCGTGCTTTTTATGATCTGGTCCGTGATGCCGGAGTCAAAGCCAAGAAGATCATGGTAGTGGAAAAAGCAGTTGCCGATGGTCTTGGTATGGATATCGATGTTAAGAATTCCCAGGGTGTTCTGGTGGTAAATGTTGGGTATGAGACCACAGAGATCTCTATTTTGTCTCTTGGTGGTATCGTCCTCAGCAAGCTGATCAAGGTAGGTGGCTTTAAATTCGATGAAGCGATTCGTTCTGCGGTACAGAGATCCTTTTCTCTGGTGATCGGCGCAAAGACTGCTGAGAATGTAAAAATCCAGCTTGGAGATTTTGAATCGGCCGGTACCGGCGCTGTGGTTTACGGCCGGGATATTGTGAAGGGTCTTCCCGTTGAACGTGAGATCCCTACCAAACTGGCTCTGGAAGCCATGGATAATCATTTCCGTAACATTATCGATAATGTAAAGGTGATCCTGGAGAGAACTCCGCCGGAACTGGGAGCGGACATTTACCGCCATGGCATTTATTTGACCGGTGGTGCTTCCTCTGTGGCTCATTTTGCAGAGATGATGAGTAACGAGACAGGCCTTAAAGTCAATATTGCCCAGAATCCCATGGAAAGCGTGGTTCTTGGTATTTCCAAGATCATTAAAGACGATAATTATAAAAGCATTGCTTATTCAATTGAAGGATCGAGTAAATGAGTCCTATCGTAAAAAGAAAAGGAGAAAAATTTACGTTACCCAGTAAATATCTCCTTTTTATTTTAACAATTTTATGTGCGGTCATGATGCTTCTGACCTTTAATACCGATTTCTTAAGCGCGCCTTTGAATGCAATCTCGTCGGTTTTGATCGTTCCTTTTCAAAACGGAGTCAGTGCAGCGGGAGGCGAGCTTACTTCGCGTACAAAGCAGCTGGCCCAGGTGAGGGAGCTGCTCATTGAAAATGCCAAGCTTCAGGAGCAGGTAGATGCTCTTACCATTGAAAATACCACGCTGCAGCAGAACCGTTTTGAACTGAACAATCTGCGGGAATTATATTCTCTGGATGCACAGTATGAAGATTATGAGAAGACCGGTGCCCGGATCATTTCCAAAGACAGTGGGAACTGGTTTGATACATTTGTCATCAACAAAGGTTCCGATGACGGAATTGAAGTGGATATGAACGTACTGGCAGGTTCCGGCCTGGTAGGCCGTGTAACGGAGGTTGGTCCTTCCTGGGCCAAAGTGGTATCCATTGTTTCCGATCAGTCCTCGTTATCCGGGATGGTTCTTTCTACATCCGACAATCTCATCGTAGAAGGTAATCTTATTTCATACGGAGACGGATATATCAACTTTTCCATGCTGCAGGATGATCAGGAAACTGTGGTGGTGGGAGATAAGATCGTAACCTCCAATATCTCCGATAAGTATCTGCCCGGTATTTTAGTGGGCTACATTTCCAGCATCAATACCGATGCCAATAATCTGACGAAATCCGGAACTCTGACTCCGGCAGTGGATTTTTCTCATTTGCAGGAAGTTCTTGTGATCATGACGAAGAAACAGACCGTTAATGATGTGTATTAGAAGGTATCTATGAAGAAAACGTTGATCATCACACTGATGGTGATCGTAGCTTTTGTGCTGCAATCCAGTGTGTTTTCATTTCTAGAATTTGCAGGGATCATTCCCAACATTATGATCATCCTTACCGCATCCTTCGGTTTTATGAGAGGCGAAAGGACAGGTCTTCTGGTTGGCTTTTTCTGTGGGCTTTTAAGCGATATATTTTTTGGACCGGTGATCGGTCTGTATGCATTGCTTTATATGTATATCGGATTTTTCAACGGCCTGTTTTCCCGTTTATATTACCCGCATGATATTAAATTGCCTTTATTTTTGATCGCTCTCAGCGATCTGTTTTATTCCTTCAGTTATTATTTTCTGATGTTTGTTTTAAGAAGCCGGTTTGACTTTGAGTATTATCTTACCAAGGTGATCCTGCCGGAGCTTTTATATACCATTCTGGTGACCTTGTTCCTGTATCCTGTGATCCTGTTTATCAATAACCGGCTGGATCCCAAAGAAGTAAAAGGAAGCGACGTAGACTTTGTTTGATCGATTAAAAGATAAACTTCTGAATATGATCTTATGCCGGGAATTTTTATTGATCCTGGCTTTGTTCCTGTGTGCCGGGATCATGCTGTATCGTATTTTCGATCTGCAGATCGTTCACGGTGAAGAATATCAGGACAGCTTTGTTCTTATGACCAAAAAGGAACGGAGTATCTCTGCCGCACGTGGCAATATTTATGATCGTAACGGGAACCTGCTGGCTTATAATGAGCTGGCTTATTTTGTTACCATAGAGGACGTTTATGAATCGGGAAGTTCCAAGAATGTGGAACTGAACGATACCATTTACCGCCTCATCAAGATGATCGAATATTGCGGAGACGATGTGGTTTCCGATTTTAACATTTATGTGAATAAAAATAACGAATATGAGTTTACGGTATCCGATAATTCGCTGCTTCGTTTTCTGGCGGATATTTACGGTCATCCGCTTACCAGCGAACTGACCTATAAGGAAAAATCCTCCACAGCGGAAGATGTTGTAAATTATCTCTGTGATCGGACCAATTTCGGGATCGGTACTTATACGGATCCGGATGATAAGAAATCCTTTGTTCCGCAGATGGGATATACCAAGAGTGAAGTCATAAAGATGCTTACCATCCGCTACGCCATGAGCGTTAACAGCTACCAGAAATACATTGCGACTACGGTTGCGACGGATGTTTCCGAACGAACGGTGGCCGTGGTGCAGGAAAATGCTGCAGAGCTCAAGGGTGTATCCGTAGAAGAGGATACCATCCGAAAATACAACGACAGTTATTATTTCTCGCAGATCATTGGTTATACCGGAAAAGTATCCAGTACCGAACTGGAAACTCTTCAAAAATCGGATGCTTCCTACCGTATGAATGATATTGTAGGTAAAGCAGGCATTGAAAATGTCATGGAGACGGAGCTTCACGGAACCAAGGGTTCGGAAACCTTGTATGTTGATAATACCGGTAAAGTCCAGGAGATCTTATCCCGTACGGAAGCAGTGGCCGGAAATGATCTGTATCTGACCCTGGACCGGGATCTTCAGATCGCAGCATACAACATTCTGGAGCAGAAGATCGCAGGTATACTTGTTTCCAAGATCATCAACAGTAAAGAATATAATGCAAAACTCAATTCTACCAGTGCGGATATCAAGATCCCCATATATGATGTTTATTTTGCACTCATTGATAATTCCGTCATTGATACGGATCATTTCGATGATGTAACGGCCGGTGATACCGAGGCGGAAGTTTACGGAAAATATGTGGACCGTAAAGCTTCCGTATTCGCTAAATTGCGGGAGGAATTCTATGATAAGAAGACTCCTTATAACAAGCTGACCAAAGAATATCAGAATTATCAAAGTTATATTGTTTCCATGATCACCGATAAGGGGGTTCTTGTTTCTTCCCTTATTGATCGTGAAGATGAAACCTATATTGCCTGGAGAACGGAAGAAACCATTTCCATCCATGAATATCTCCATTACTGTATCGCAAAAGGCTGGATCGATACCACCCGGCTGAATCTGGAAGATCAGTATTCGGATTCCGAAGAGATCTATGACCATCTGGTGGATTATATTTTTGCGCAGCTGGATGACAGCATATCATTTACCAAGCGTCTGTATAAATATATGATCCAGAATGATGTGGTCTCCGGACGGGAAATCTGCGAGATCTTATGCGAACAGAACCTGATCGATATTGAAGATGATGAACGTGATAAGCTGTTTAACGGTCAGAAGAGTGCTTATCAGTTTATGGTGAATCGTATCACGGATCTGGATATCACACCGGCGCAGCTGGCACTGGATCCCTGTTCCGGTTCCATTGTGATCACGGATGTGAATAACGGAGATGTACTGGCTCTGGTTTCTTATCCCAGTTACGATAACAATCGTATGGCCAACGGTGTAGACGCCGATTATTACGCAAAGCTGCAAAATGATCAGTCTACGCCCCTGTTTAACTTTGCAACCCAGGAACGAACCGCACCCGGATCTACGTTTAAGATGGTTTCCGCCACGGCCGGCCTTTGCGAAGGTGTCATTTCAGCGGGTGAGCGGATCAACTGTACGGGAATCTTTACCAAGGTGGATCCTACCCAGGCACCGAAATGCTGGATCTATCCCAACGGTACCCACGGAAATCTTACGGTGTCCGGTGCGATCCAGAATTCCTGTAACTATTTCTTCTATGAAGTGGGTTATCGTCTGGCGACCCGTAACGGTACCTATGATTCGGAAGCCGGTTTAAATACCCTTGCGGAATATGCCGGATATTACGGCCTGAATGATCGTTCCGGTGTGGAGATTGAGGAATATGCGCCGAAGGTATCCGATGAAGACCCCGTGCGTTCCGCTATTGGTCAGGGAACCAATAACTATACCACGGCTCAGCTGGCTCGTTATGTTACAACCGTTGCCAATTCCGGCACCTGTTATGATCTTACTTTACTGGAACGGTTGTGTGATCATAACGGGAATCTGTTGACACAATATGAACCGAAGATCCGTAATACCATGGACATGATGACGGAATCCCAATGGGACGCCATTCATTCCGGCATGAAAAAGGTGGTGGAATCCAAGAGTTATTTTGCGGATTATCCCATCGGCGTTGCAGGAAAGACCGGTACGGCGCAGCAGTCCAATTCCCGGCCTAACCATGCGTTGTTTGTAGCTTATGCGCCCTATGATTCACCGGAGATCGCCATTGCTACCCGTATTGCGTTCGGTTATTCTTCGGATTATGCAGCACAGACCACGGAACGTGTACTGGCCTATTACTTCCATCTGGATGAGGAAGATGAGATCTTAAGCGGTACCGCAGATGTGGCCGCATCCGCAGTGATCGGGCATGATTGATAACATAGTATAGGATTGAAAGAAAGGATGGGAGATAACCATGATCAAAACTCAACCGCAACATGTGGCTGTTAAAAGTTCCGCCAACGGGATTTCGTTAAAACTGGATCCGGACGTTTCTTTTGATCAGCTTCTGATCGAGATCAAAGAACGGTTTGAAGATTCCAGTGCATTTTTCGGTGGGGCGGAAATTGCACTGACCATTGACGGAAGAACGCTTTCGGAAGATGAAAAGGATCAGATCGGGAAAGCCATTGAACAGGCTTCCTACTTGCATATTGTTTCCGTGGGTGAGATGCCTTTTGAAAGTACCCAGGATAAGTTCCCGGAGACGGAAGATGATCTGGACTCCATATCCTTTGATGCCGATGAAGCGGATGAAGCGGATGATCCGGACGTTATTTCCGAAGAACGAACAATGGATGAAACGTTTTTCGAAGAAGATGAGGATCTTGAGGAAGTGGATGATATTTCCCCGGATGAATCGTTGGAGACGGTAGAGGATCTTGTGGAAAGCCGTCTGCCGGATGCTCATTTTATCGGGCATACCATGAAAGAGGGCGAGATCTTTGATTCTGCGCACAATATTGTGGTGATCGGTGATGTGGAAGCGGGTGCTTCCGTGGTCAGTGCCAAGAATGTGGTCATCCTTGGAAAACTTCTGGGATGTGCCCATGCCGGCTACGGAGAAGAAAACAGCGAGCACTATGTGATTGCCCTGGATATGGATCCGGAGCATTTGCAGATCGGTGGTTTTTCATTAAACGATAAGCCGCAGAAGGGCTTGTTTGGGGCCCGGAAGGGTGCCTATCAAATGGCATGTAAGGAAAAAGGGATGGTGGTCGTCCGTCCTGTAAAGATATAAAATCCGGGGTTATATTGGTTCATGAGACAATTATCTATTAAAGATTATGATTTTCGATTGGTTTTTCTGGTACTGCTGTTAACGGTACTGGGCATTATAGCTGTGGGTTCCGCTAAGGAATCGGTGCAGAACAAACAGATCATGGGAGCTGCCATGGGATTTATCCTGATGATCATCATTTCCGTGATCGATTATAATTTTGTTCTGAAATTCTACTGGGGTTACTATATCCTGAATATGGTATTTCTGGTTCTGGTCACCACCAGCATCTTCGGATCCGATTCCCACGGTGCGCAACGATGGATCAATCTGTTCGGCATCACCTTTCAGCCTTCGGAACCGGCCAAGATCTTTCTGATCTTATTCTTTGCCCAGTTTTTGCATAGAAATGCCAAGAAATTCAAATCCTTTCTTTTCTATGTTTTTTGTTTTGTGCTGATCCTTATACCTGTGTATGAAATCCACGAACAGCCTGATCTTTCCACCTCCATTGTAGTAATGGTGGTTTTTGCGGTGATGATGTTTGTGTCCGGTTTTGACTTACGTTTTCTTCTTGGTACGGTGGCAGTGATCGTTCCTACCGCCATCATCATCTTATACCTGATCCTGCAACCGGATTCCAGTATCCTGGAAGATTATCAGAAGAATCGGATCCTTGCATTCTTAAATCCTACGGCTGCGGAATATGTCAATGATGATGCATATCAGCAGAACAATTCCGTTATGGCCATCGGTTCCGGCCAGCTTCTGGGAAAAGGATATTCTCAGGGAGAAGTGAATTCTGTTCAGGGCGGTGGCTTTATCTCCGAGCCTCAAACCGATTTTATTTTTGCCGTGATCGGAGAGGAGTGGGGCTTTATCGGAGCTTCTGCTATCATTATCCTGTTATTTGCCATTGCATTGGAATGTGCCTTTGTAGCCAAGCGAGCCTCTAATCTGGCGGGGAAGCTTTTGGCCTGCGGGGTCTCGGCCATGATCGGATTTCAGGGATTTATGAATCTTGCGGTTTGTACCCAGCTGATGCCGGTAACCGGTCTGACTCTGCCTTTTGTCAGCTATGGTCTGACTTCGTTGATCTCCTGTTATGCAGGGATCGGCTTCGTTTTAAATGTTCGTTTACAGGGGAAACAGATACGTGCCAATTAATTCAAAGTAATTGTTGGTATTTTACTTTTAAATGCGTTAAAATAAATAATCATAGTATTGAAACTCGGGGGTCCTTTTCGTATGAATATTGCACTGATCGCACATGATGCAAAGAAGAAGCTGATGCAGAACTTCTGTATTGCTTATCGGGGCATTTTAAGTAAAAATGAGCTCTTTGCAACCGGTACCACAGGGCGACTGATCGAAGAAGTCACCAATCTGAACATTCATAAATATCTTGCGGGACATCTTGGCGGTGAACAGCAGATCGGTTCTCAGATCGAGCATAATGAGATCGACCTTGTGATCTTTTTGCGTGATCCTTTGAATCCCAAATCTCATGAGCCGGATGTGAATAATATTTTCCGCTTATGTGATGTGCATAATATTCCTTTGGCTACTAATCTGGCCTCTGCGGAGCTTTTGATCAAATCCCTGGACAGAGGAGATTTAGAGTGGCGTGAGATGTACAAATAAGAGATCATTTCTCATCAGCATATTGTTATGTACTGTTTTCCTTCTGCAAGGTTGCGGAAACAGTACAGTCATTATGCCGTTTTCTACCAATCATTCCGTTTCCGGATACAATTTAAAAGAGAACGTCAGTGAAGAAAGAGCCGATGCTTTTTCTTCTTCTTTGTGTGTGGGAGAGAGCAATGTGAATGCAGATGCTCTTTCTTTGAATGCAGGAGCGGCTGCTTTGTTCGATCTGAACCGCAGACAGGTTCTGTATGCCAAAAATATGCATGAACAGGTGTATCCTGCATCCATCACCAAGATCCTTACGGCACTGGTTGCTCTGGATCAGGGAAGTCTGGATGATACACTGGTGGCTTCCACCGGAGTTCAGATCAACGAATCCGGAGCACAGTTGGCAGGTGTAAAGCCGGGAGATACCATGACCCTGGATCAGGCCCTGCACTTATTGCTTCTTTATTCTGCCAACGATGTGGCCAATCTCATAGCAGAGCATTATGGAATGACCTTAAACGGTTTCTCGGAAATGATGAATGAGAAGGCTTCTTCTTTGGGTTGCTTTAAATCCAATTTTTCCAATTCCAACGGTTTATCCGATGAGACCCATTATGTGACTACCTACGATCTGTATCTCATAATGAATGCAGCCATGCAATATGAAGCATTTACGGAGATCATTTCCATGCCTGCTTATGAAACCGTTTATTATGACAAGAACGGGGAGCCTAAGAATATTTCCGTAAATACCACCAATCTGTTCCTTCGTTCTGACGGATATTCGGCACCGGAAGGGGTGACGGTGATCGGCGGCAAAACCGGTACGACCAATGCTGCCGGGCATTGTCTGATCCTTCTGGTCAGAGATACTTCCGGAAATCCTTATATTTCCATTGTGATGAAGTCGGAATCCAGAGATACCTGTTATGATGACATGCTGCAGCTCCTGGGCCTGATCCCGTAGTGGAAGTCCATAGGATTTTCGGTTGCTTTTCGGTTGTTTTATCGGTTGTTTTTTATAGCTGATTCACTTATAATATTTCTATAGCTCAAGGGGTATTAAGGAGCTAAGAATATACACATCAGGAGGTCTCTCTTATGGTTCAGTTAATTGTAGGTAAGAAGGGTAAGGGCAAGACAAAAGAATTATTAGACAAGGTAAACAAGGAGATCAAGAGCGTTCAGGGCAACATTGTTTATCTTGATAAGAGTACAAAGCATATGTACGAATTAAATAATAAGGTACGACTGATCAATGTTCTTGATTATTGTATCGGGAACGCAGATGAGTTCGTAGGTTTTATCAGCGGCATCATTTCTCAGGATCATGATCTTCAGCAGATGTATCTGGACAGCTTCCTTAAGATTTCCTGTTTAGAGGAAAAGGATATTGTTCCTACCATCGAGAAGCTGGAAGTCATCAGCAAGAATTTCGATGTCGATTTTATTGTCAGCGTATCATTGGATCAGTCTGAACTGCCTGATAGTGTAAAAGATAAAGTCATCGTTGCTCTTTGATCAACAGAGCATATTAAGTTTGAAAAGGAATGGCCTCGGAGGAAGCTCCGAGGCTTATTTTTGAAAAGAAGTATGGCACAGCATAGAGATCCCGCAACAATTACAAATTTTAACCGTTATAAAAGACGCAATTATATCAACATTGGTCTTATTATTTTTGCGGTCATTTTTGTGTATATCATTATTTGTGTCATCCTGTATTTTCGTTCCAATCCCTTAAGCGGATATGAAGTTCGTGTGGGTTCCCTCAGTGTGAACAATGTTTACAGAGGCATTGCCTTGCGCAATGAATCCGTTGTAACGGCAGACGATAACGGTTATATCAATTATTTTGTTTCCGAAGGCCAGCGTGTGGCGGTGGGTAATCTGATCTATGCGGTGGATGAGACCGGTTCTTTGCGTTCCTCACTGGAAGCAACTGTCGGTAATTCCGGCAGTTCTCTTACAGATGATGATTTGAAGGAACTTCGTGCCGGTGCCATCACCTTTCAGTCCAATTACGATCCTTCGGATTTCTCTTCGGTTTATGACTTTAAATATAAAGTAAATGCCTCTGTTCTGCAGATGGAGAGCAGTGCTGTATGGTCCACATTAAATTCGCTCTCCGCAGAAGATTCAGCCCTGGTGAATTTAAAATATGCCGGTCAGTCCGGTATCATCACCTATTTTATTGACGGTTATGAAGAAAAAAGTGCGGAAAGTCTGGTCATGGATGACTTTGACGAAGTTGCTTATGAGAAAACACCGCTTGTAGGAGTGGATCTGGTTTCCGCCGGAGATCCGGTTTATAAGGTGATCGGTAGCGATGACTGGACTCTGGTAGCGCCTATTGATGAAGAGAGAGCCAATAATATTACCAAGAATGAGATCACAACCTGTAATGTTAAGTTTTTACAGGATCAATATACCACCAGAGCGACCTGTTCTTTGTTTTTCGGTACGGACGGTAATCAGTATCTGAAGCTGAATTTCACCAGTAACATGATCAATTATTGTTCCGATCGTTTTCTGGATGTGGAACTGTTACTGGATACGGAGAAGGGGCTTAAAATCCCTAATTCCTCCATTGTGGAGAAGAATTTCTTTCTGATCCCCAAAGCGTATGTTTTAAATGCAGACAGCGTGGATCATGCTTCTGTATTAAGAAGAGCCTTTACAGAGGCAGGAACGGAGACCACCGAATCCATTATTGTACAGGTATACGGTGAAACACCTGGGGAAACGGATTCTCCCGAAGACGATTATTACTATATCGATGACAGCGCGTTGAATATCGGTGATATTTTATACAAGATCGACTCTACGGATACGGAAACCGTCAGTAAGCAGGCTTCTTTGGTAGGAGTCTATAACATCAATAAGGGATATGCCGATTTCCGCCAGATCACGGTGCTGTATTCCAATGAAGCTTATTCCATCGTTAAATCCAATACCGCATATGGCCTCAATGAATATGACTATATTGCGTTGGAAGCTGCTTCGGTTGCGGAGAACGATTTTATTTACGAATAGCACATTTAGTAATACTTTTGTAACATTTTCGTCCATATATTGTGCTTTTTATGAATTTTTATCCATAAATTGTGGCTCATCAGTTGACATAAAATCCCAAAACATTGATAATATTAATGTAATTGCGGGAGGGTAATCATGAGTGTTTTAGATAAATTTATAAACTCGATCAAGTTGAGTGAAGATGGGGATGACGAAGACGGATACTATGATGAAGATGATTTTGAAGAAGATCTTCCTCAGAAAGAGCAACCGGTAAAGCTCAGTTCCGTTAAAAATACTGCAAAACAGCCTATGCTGGACGATGATGATGAAGAGGATGAGAGGGAACATTCCGCTCCGCCCAAGAAATTGTTATCCGGTAATAAAGTTTCTCAGATGAAGACCGTTAAGAGGAACGAGAATATGGAAGTATGTGTGATCCGTCCTAATTCCGTTGAGGACACCAGAGAGATAACCGATACATTACTTCTTGGTACTACCGTAGTTCTGAACCTGGAAGGTTTGGACATGAAGGTGGCACAGCGGATCATTGATTTTACATCCGGTTCCTGTTATGCGATCCGTGGCAATCTGCAGAAGATTTCACAGTATATTTTCATTATTACACCGGCCAGTGTTGATATTTCCGGTGATTTTCAGGAGATATTCGGCGGTTCCTTTGATGTACCGGTGAACAACAACGACTTTTAAATGCTTGATCCTGTCGGTGATCTCCGGCAGGATCTTTTTTATTGGAGAAATGAAGGATGGAAACTAAGATTTTACCTGTAAAACAGGGCTCTAAAGTATTATATGATATTGTGATCTCCGATGGGATGAATGAGATCCATTCCCGTCTGGAAGAATTGGGCTCCAAAGAGCGAACGGTTGTGATCATTACTGATTCCAACGTAGATCCTTTATATGGGGATCAGATGATGAAAGCTCTTAAGAAAGACTGCAAGGAGCTTCTGAAATTCGTTATCCCGGCAGGAGAGGACCATAAGAATCTGGCTACTGTGGAAACGGTGTATGAATTTTTGATTCAAAATCATGTTACCAGAACCGGTATGCTCATTGCTTTAGGCGGTGGTGTTGTTGGAGATATGACCGGATTTGTTGCCGCCACTTATTTAAGAGGCATTGATTTCATTCAGGTTCCCACTACTTTACTGGCACAGGTAGACAGCAGCGTTGGCGGTAAGACCGGTGTGGATTTCCAGCAGTATAAAAATATGGTGGGCGCCTTTTATATGCCTCGCCTGGTCTATATGGACCTGTCTTTATTAAAGAGCCTGGATGATCGTCAGTTTGCTTCCGGTTTCGCCGAGACCATGAAATACGGCCTGATCAAGGATGCTAAGTTTTACAGCTGGCTGATTGAGAATTCCTATGAGATCGAAGATCGCGATATGGAAGTACTGGCACAGATGATCTATACCAGCTGTGACTGGAAACGGAAAGTGGTAGAGAAAGATCCTACGGAAAAAGGAGATCGTGCCTTATTAAATTATGGGCATACCATTGGACATGCCATAGAAAAGGCAATGAATTTTCAACTTCTTCACGGCGAATGCGTTGCCCTGGGTAGTGTATGTGCGGCTTACATTTCCTATAAGCATGATCTGATGGATAAAGATGAGTACCTGGAAGTTCGGGATATGTTTGTTCCCTTCCATCTGCCTATTTCCATTACGGATCTGGATGAGCAGGAAGTGCTTAAGAATACTTATTCCGATAAGAAAGTATCGGATAAGGCCCGCAAGTTCATTTTACTGAAGCATATCGGCCGTGGTATCATTGATACGACTGTTACCGACGAAGAGATCCTGGAGTCACTTCGGGAGATCATTTACAAGCCGGGAGAGGACTGAGATGTCAAAAGAAAAGAAACGTTTACTGTTAACTGATCTGATCCTGGTAGTGATCTTTATTGTGCTGGATCAGATAACCAAATATCTGTCCGTGGTGCATCTTAAAAATCAGGATGCCATTGTACTGATCCCCGGCTGGCTGGAACTGCATTATCTGGAGAACCAGGGGGCTGCTTTTGGCATGCTCCAGAATCAGAAGATCTTTTTCGTGATCATTGCGTCTCTGATCCTGGCCCTGATCTGTTATGTGCTTCTCAAGATGCCTTATTCCAAGCGTTATACGCTGTTGCATATCCTGCTGGTATTTATTGCATCCGGAGCCATCGGCAATATGATCGACCGTGTGCGTCAGGATTATGTGGTGGATTTTATTTATTTTGTGATCATTAATTTCCCGATTTTCAATGTGGCGGATATTTATGTCAGTGTGGCGACAACCCTTCTGGTGATCGCGATTTTGTTCCATTACAAAGAAGAGGACTTTTATTTCCTTAGTTTCTCGGCCAATAAGATCCGGGAAGCCAAGTGATCCTGCAAAAATATGGATGTAAGATTGCTGGTGGATGCCCCTTCTTCGGGAGAACGCATCGACAAATACTTAACTGAACAGCCCGCGTTGGAACTAAGCCGCAGCCATATCCAGAAGCTGATCAAAGAAGATCTTCTGAAGGTGAATGGCAAAGCGGTTAAGCCTAACTATGTGATCAAAGCAGGAGATGAGATCCTGCTTTCTTTACAGGAAGCAAAGCCTGTGGTTTTGGAAGCCCAGGATATACCGCTGGATATCCTCTACGAAGATGAGGATCTTCTCATCGTAAATAAGCCCAAGGGAATGGTGGTCCATCCGGCTCCCGGCCATGACGATCAGACCCTGGTAAACGCTATTATGTATCATTGCGGGGATTCTTTATCCGGGATCAACGGAGAGATACGGCCGGGTATCGTGCATCGCATCGATAAGGATACCACCGGTTCCCTGGTGATCTGTAAGAATGATAAAGCCCATGTATCTCTGGCAGAGCAGCTGAAGGTGCATTCCATTACACGAAAATACCGGGCCATTGTTTACGGCGTGTTAAAGGACGATACAGGCACGATCTGTAAGACCATAGGCAGAGATCCCAAGGATCGTAAAAAGATGGCTACAGGCGTTCCTCATGGCCGTGAAGCCATCACCCATTATCAGGTGCTGGAGCGATTTAAGGATTATACGTATATCGAATGCACCCTTGAAACCGGCCGGACCCATCAGATCCGTGTGCATATGGCTTCCATCGGCTATCCTGTGGTGGGAGATCCTGTATATGCAGGAAAACGTAAGGCACCCTGTGACACGCAGGGGCAGGTCCTTCACGCCTACGTTCTGGGATTTCAACATCCGGAAACAGGAGAGTATCTGGAAGTAACGGCACCTCTTCCGGAATATTTTGAAGCCTTGCTTGCCAGATTAAGAGCAAGAGCATAGAAGTTCTGTGTTTTTGCTGCGTGCCCGTGCTCGAAAACGTTTAGCATTTCAATAATTTGCAATATTGTATAAATTTATGAATACAATTCATTAAATTCACTGTTTAGTTTGCGATATAAGCCTAAATCTATTATAATAAAATCATCAAAAAGAAGGGAGGCTGGCTCACATGAAAACAATTGTCACCATAGGTCGCCAGTTCGGATCATTAGGAAGAGAAATCGGAGAAATTGTTGCAAAACATTTTGATATTCCCTGTTATGACAAGGAGCTGATCAGCAGAGCAGCAAAAGAAAGTGGTTTCTGCGAAGAAATGATCGCTCATAATGATGAAAAACCCACTAATTCATTTCTTTATAATCTGGTAATGGATACGTATTCTTTTGGTTATAACGCATCCTCCTTTATGGATATGCCCATCAGCCATAAGATTTTCCTTGCGCAGTTTGATGCCATTAAGAAACTTGCAGAGGAAGGTCCCTGTATCATTGTAGGTCGTTGTGCAGACTATGCTCTGGCAGAACGTACCGACTGCGTGCACTTATTTATTGATGCAGATCTTCCGTATCGTGTAGATAATGTGTTAAAGCGCTTCCCGGATCTGAAAACCGAAAAGGAAGCCATGGATATGATCAATAAGAAGGATAAGCAACGTCAGAGCTATTATAATTATTATTCCTCCAAGAAATGGGGACGCTCTGACAGCTATGATCTGACCATCAACAGCGCCATCCTTGGTCTGGAAGGTTCCGCTAATCTGATCATTCAGTTTGTTGAGGATTTTGAAAAAGCCGGTGCAACCCG
>JAIKYN010000056.1 GCA_024683155.1 Lachnospiraceae bacterium
TCTCTGCCCTGATGGTAGATCACATGTAGCAGCAAACAGTACCAGAACACATAGACCGGAAGCACATACAGTCCGTTAACCGGCATATGACTGCTGGTCCCTGCAGTGATCACGCCCAGCACGGTAACCAGTATAAAGAACCGGTTCAGGTTACGGCCTTCATGACGTCTGACCAGTTGTCCCCTGCGGATCTTCATGATCAGGTTGCAGATTCCCAGCAGAATGATGATCAGAAACAGAACCTGTGAAAAACGCACATACCAGAGGGATAAATAGTACGACAATGTTCCCATGGTGGTATTGAGCCTTCCGTTTCCCAAAAACTGCCCTAACAGGTAGCCATAAGCCCTGTGGCTAACACCGTAGGTAAATTCCATCTCCGACAAGGGGATGAACAGATAGGCTAACAGGTCGCTTCCCCACTCTCTCAAGACAACCTTCGTGTTATTGTTAAGTGCCAACATGGCCAACTGCCTGTAATAACCGGCCGCTTCCTTCCGCCCAAAGGCCTGCTCGATCAGTGGTCCCACCACCGTGTAGACATCATCGGCACGGGTCTTGGTGGCATTGATCACATCTTCCGTCAGAACTTCCTGCAGTTCCGGGGGCATGAAAAAGTAGGTTTCACTAAAGCTGGGCCAGGCTAATCTGGATAACATGGCGCCATAGACGTTATTCTGCATCAGACCGTCATTTTCTTCCCGTACAGCTACGGTAATGCCATAGGTCAGCACCAGGACGATAAGGATGGCCAGAAAACGCACGCCCATATGCAGCATACGCATTTTAAGATCTTCCCGTTCCTTGTCGTGGAAGACAAAATACAGCACACTGATCCCGGTAAATACGCAAAACAGGATGAGATTGCCGGGGCGCATAAGACCGCCCAGGAGGCAACACCCTGCCAGAAGGATGGCATTACGCCGCTGTAATAACATCCCTCCCAGGATCAGAAGCAGGGAAAAGGACATGGAATACGGAAGCACCGCCATGCTCACGTGCAACAGTCTGGGAATGGTCATTAACGTCAGGATAAAAAAGATCCGGAAGGTACGTCTGCTAATGTTTCTGCCGTATTTTTTCCCTGCCAGAGCCCATAAAAAGTAATAAAAAGCAATAAATGAAAAACAAAGCTGGATCACATATAAGATGCTGTACCAGGGAATGGGCAGAAGATTCCCAAGACGGATCAGCAGGGCACAAAGTCCCACGTACAAGATCCCCTGATATTCATTGACTGTAAAATGGGTGGCAGACGCAATGATCCCGTCACTTTCTGCGAAAGCAGGCATCGTCCCCATATGAAGGATCATCCACACAATACCGAAGGCGATCTGCACCAGCAGAAGCACCATCAGCCCCCTTCGAATCCCATTCCAGAAGAAAACACTTTTCCCCGTTACTTCGATCCGTTTTGCCATACCGTTTACTGCGCCTTAGGGCGCCTCATTCTTCCCTTCCGCACCTACGACTTCCCGAATGACGTATTGCGGTGCGTTGTTCATACTGATATAGATGCGTCCGATGTATTCTCCGATCATACCCAGCATAACCATCACCATACCGCCGATAAAGACGATGGCTGCCATGGTAGAGCTGAATCCCATGGGTACTTCGGGATTCACGAATTTCTTAATGATGGTATAGATACCGTAAATAAAACCAAGCACTGCCAGCATGCAGCCCATGAAGGTTGCGATCCGCAGCGGTTTCACGGAAAAGGCGGTAAAGCCGTTAAACCAAAGGCCCAGAAGTTTCTTTAAGGTGTATCCGGAAGTTCCCACCTCACGGGCTCTGTGATTCACATTCACATTGGCGATACGCTTGGTGGTGCGCAGCACCAGTCCGATGACATAAGGGAAGGAATTCTCATAGCGCAGCATCTCTTTTACCACAAAGGCTCTTGCTGCAAAGTAGCTGCTCACATACAGTTCCTTAGGTTTTCCCAGCATGATGTGGGTCATTCCCTCGTTCATCGCCGTTCCGAAATTACGGAAGAGGGAGTGTTTTTTATGTTCATATTTGGCATAAACAACGTCGTAGCCCTCTTCCAGTTTTGCCAGAAGCTTCGGTGCTTCATTGGCCGGTGTCTGACCGTCGTCGTCCAGACAGATGGTCACATCCCCGGTGCAATAATGAAAACCTGCCATTAATGCGGAATGCTGGCCGAAATTCTTCGCCAGATCGATGGCGATGATATTGTCCTGCTTTTTTGCCAGTTCCCGGATCACTTCGAAGGTATCATCCGGCGAAGAATCATTCACCAGGATGATCTCGTAAGTGTGGGGCAGCTGTGCCATAGTGGTATTGATCTCCTCCACTACCGATCCGATGGTTTTAGCCGAACGATAGCAGGGAATACAGAAACTGATCTTCATGTGCTTTTCCCTTACTGCAACCGGTCTGCGAACAGACCCATTAATATGATGTCGTGAAAGGCTCCCTGGGTATAGACTTCATCCCGAAGGTATCCTTCCCGTATAAATCCTGTTTTTTCATAGCTGGCAATGGCCGGCTGATTTTCCGCATAGACCCGCAGCAGGATCTTATGCAGCTTTAATTCCTGAAATCCGTAAATACAGGCCTTCTTACAGGCTTCCGATCCGTAGCCTTTTCCGATGGCATCGTCTTCTCCGATAAAGATCCCGTATTCCGCCTTGTGATGCACCTGGGAAATATCCCGGAAATACACACTGCCCACCGGACGATCCGTGCCGGTTTCGCAGATGATAAACTGTACCACATCTCCGGTTTCCACATGGTTTTTGATCCAGTTTAAGTGGATCTCCCTTGTGAAGGTCTCCTGGTATATAAAGTTATTCCGGACTCTGGGATTATTCCGCCAGGATACGATAAGGTCCGTATCCTCTACGGTCATCGGCCGCAGATAAATCTTATCGCTCACTAAAGAACGCCTCCACCTGATCGCAGATATAGTCAACCTGTTCGGGCTTTAAGCCGTACCACATGGGCAAACGCGCCAGGCGCTCGCTCTCTTTGGTGGTATATTTGTCTTCTCCGTGGAACCGGCCATACTTAAGACCTGCCGGTGCACTGTGAAGAGGAATGTAATGAAATACGGACAATATCTCACGCTCCTTTAAGTAAGAAAGCAGCGCGGTCCTGACTTCCAGATTTTCTGCCTTGATATAGAACATGTGGGCATTATGGGTGCAGCCTTCCGGAATGACGGGAAGCTCCAGGATGCCTTTTTCCTTAAGAGGAGACAGGCGCTTATAATAATGCTCCCAGGTTGCCATACGATCCGCTGTGATCTGATCGGCCAGCTCCAACTGAGCATACAGATAGGCAGCATTCATGTCACTGGGAAGATAGGAAGAGCCATAATTTACCCAGGTATACTTATCGATCTGTCCACGGAAGAACTTGCTGCGGTTGGTGCCTTTCTCACGAAGGATCTCTGCTTCTTCCACATCCTTCTCATCACGGATCAGCAGCGCACCGCCTTCTCCCATGCTGAAGTTCTTGGTTTCGTGGAAGGAGAAACAGCCGAAATCACCCATGGTGCCCAGTGCTTTCCCCTTATAGGTGGACATGATGCCCTGTGCCGCATCCTCGATCACCACCAGGTTATGACGCTTTGCAATGTCCAGGATGGTATCCATCTCGCAGGAAACGCCGGCATAATGCACCGGAACGATGGCTTTGGTCTTCGGTGTGATGGCATCTTCGATCAGCTTCTCGTCCAGGTTCATGGTGTCCGGACGGATATCGATGAAAACCGGTACCGCACCACGAAGAGCAAAGGCATCTGCCGTAGAACAGAAGGTATACGAGGGCATGATCACTTCATCCCCTTCTTTGATATCTGCCAGGAGAGTAGCCAGTTCGGTGGCATGGGTGCAGGACGTGGTCAGCAGTGCCTTGGCTGTGCCTGTCTTTTCTTCGATCCATGCATTACACTTCCTGGTAAATTCACCGTCACCGCAGATCTTCTGATTCTCTACAGCCTTCTTGATGTAATCCATTTCCTTGCCTGTATAAGGCGGTACATTAAAATTGATCATACGAACTCCTATCGCATTCCTTATCACTGATTTCGCCCGTAAAGAACGAACCGATCATTGCGGAACACTATCTTATAATTATAAGTCTCTATCCTGTTTGTAAGCAAGTTTAACTTAGGGTCATCTTCGTAGGTTTCGGGCCTTACATCGCCGTCTTTCATGGCTTCTTCATCCCCTTCCAGGTAGCCCTGAAGGCCTGCGCCGAAAAGGATGAGGCAGTCGCTGTCTCCTAAAAGCTCCATTTCCTTTGCCATCTTCTCGTAGGAATAGCTGCGAAGATCCGGCCAGCTGGTGGAGATGGCAGGCTCCAGATCCAGGTAGTAACTAAGGGCCGGGATCTGGCCGTATAACAGCACCTTTTTGTCTTCCAGATTTTCGGTTTCAATAAACTCCGTAAGTGTAGCGATTGCTTTTGCATTTCGCTCATTGGTGATCATGCCCGTAAGGGTTGGATTCCCGGTAATGCGGGTATCCCGCTTTTGGCCGCTCATACCGTCCCGGAAGACGAAAACAAAACCAAAGCCAAGGACCTGAATGGTCATGATCAGTAAAAAGCAGGTCAGTACGGTATTAAAACCAACGTCAGCATGTTTTTTGTACAGATACCGGACAAACCGCAAAAGGAGCCACAACACATAAGGATAAACCAGGAACATGTTGTTCATGTTGGGGTAGAGATGGTTATTACTTCCAAGAGGGGTCACACCGATCAGGATCAGCAGCATAAAGGATAACACCTTGTCTCTTCCCCTTGCGCCCGGACGCAGCCAGTTAATGGTAAGGCTTACGATGGAGATCAGAAGAAATACCGCCACCCACTGGAACATGGATTCCAGGGTGTAATACCGCACATTGAACACCCACAGCTTGTAAAGGCCAAGTGCCGCCAGAAAAGACAGCACCGTTCCAAAGCACACCGGAAATACTTCCGCTACGGTCCGCTTTGTACCAAACAGGGTACGTTTTCCTATGGATACATGCTTTAACAGCTGTCCGATACATCCGCATAGCACAGCCAAAAACAGGAATAAAAACAGCCATCGGCTGCTGGTCTTATAATCCAGAAGAACCGTCAGTACCATGGAATACAAGGTATAATCCGGTGCATCCGCCTGCATGGCAAACAGATCCTGAATCCCCGTAATGTACGCATCCAGTCCGTAGGTAACAACAATTCCCCCAAGGGTAAGGCCTACTGCAACCACATAGCCCAAAATACACCATAAAGTTGAAGTAATATAGTCCCGAACCTTTAATTTTCCATGAAGGCAGGCATACCATACTGCCAGGATCAGGGCGGCTTCCGATAAGTTCGGGAAACGGACCAGCACATTGGCACCCAGGAATACACCTGCCATCACCAGACAGATCCGGCTCTTTTTGTCCGTCCTTAGAATATCCCCTTCGCCGCCGCAGGTAAGCCCAAGGTACAGGAAGATCATGCCCAGGGTAAAAAACAGATAGGTAAGATAATTATAAAGAATGGACGTAGGGCACCAGCAAAGGCTTAAGGCCAGGATCTCTCCAAAAAGAGAAAGAAGGGCCGGCACTTTTACCTTATAGGTCATAAAATACCAGGCAGAAAGGGCCGTAACCCCCACTACCAGGCCGGTATAAACATTCATTCCCATCATGTACTGTCCGAAGGGAAGGCGCATAAAGAACGCTCCCAGGGCATTGGCAAGGTAGGTAGCAAAGACCCACATTCCGTCCATATGCTCATAGAAGCGGTAATTGCCCAGACTGTACCCCGTATCGGTAAACTCCGCACCATAACAGATATGGCGAAGAGGATACAACAGCAGCAGGCATACGCTGAGCAGCACTATGAATTTACCGGGTTTGATCCATTTATTCTCGTCCATTTACAAGATGATCTACTTTCGTTAAAAGATTGGGCAGCGGGGTGCAGGCAATGACTTTCCCGCAAAGCAGAAAGATGTATCTGCGGATCAGATCGATGATCGTACCTGCCACCATAACGGCAAGGATTGCCAAAATCCAGTGTCCTAACAGGGAAGGCGCAGAGGTACACTCCTTTGCTCCCAGCCAGAACTGCCATAAATACCGCATCTGATTCTGCTCATGGAGCAGATAGATCCCGAAGGTACAAGGCGCTGCAAGGAGAACTGCCTTGCCGATGGCAGCCGCACATTTCCCCGAAGGATAAGTCCAGTTCTTAAATACATAAAACAGCGAGACCGCGCAGAAAATGTTCAGCAGGTGATTATAACCGTAGGCTGCTTCCATGAAATATTCCAGCTGGCCTGTG
>JAIKYN010000064.1 GCA_024683155.1 Lachnospiraceae bacterium
ATATAATCTGCGGATATTCCGGCCGAACTGTTTCCCACGAACAAACCAACCGGAGCCTCTCCGATAGTATTGATCCGAATTGTAACATCTCCTGCCGGAATATGATGCAGGTTAACCGGAATATAGTAATAATATATATTCGTGATCTGATCCGGTTGGATACTCCAGCTTCCTATGGAACTGTCTGCCTGCAGAAGTTCCACTAAGATTTCCGTTTGGGAGTAGTCATTTGCTACTTTATCAACATCAAAGCGAAGAGCCAGATACTCTATATCATGTGCTTCGAAGGAAACCGTTTGTTCAAACCCTGTCTCTTGAATAGGAATAGATACCACAACATCATCCACAAGATCAGGCCTTTGCTGATATACGTATCCTTCTCCATTGTTTTGTACCAGCAGAAAAAGCACTATGATCGTAAGGATACAAATTGCAAGCTCCTTTTTATATAGATTCAAAATATGAACGGCTTTTTGCAACCAAACTCGCATACAGTAAGTCTCCATTTTCTTCTCTATGTTTCAAAGCATCTACAAAATCTTTTTTAACAACGGCATCTTTCGCAGTACATAAGATATTATTCCCGTAACTCCAAATACAACCCAGCAATAGGCCAAAATAGCGATCATATGATTAAAATGCAATCCTTGTAAAATGCCAACAATATCGATATGCTGCCGGATCCTTATATCAACTAACCCATGTAAAAGATATATGCCAAATACGGATTGACTCACATGGATCAATATCTTTTTTGTTTTGGGCGAGACATTTCGCTTCTCAGTCAACTTTTTTATACCCAGAAAGATCCACGCATTAATCAATGGTGTGCAATGGCAGGTTGCTGCTTCATTTAAACCGGAATAAATGCCTCTTCTATATGTCAGCCACATACTACTTGCAATCATAATTACGGTGAATGCTCCCATAACCAGCATCTGCAATCCCTTATTATCTTTTAGATCAAGAACCTTATCCAGATAATAGCCTAATAGAGGGTAGAAAAAAACCATACACGTTACAGTCGCCGGCACCAAGTTGCCGTTAACCGATGGCATACCTAACTCCGTGAGAAAAGGCAAAATCTCTATACAAATAAAAGCGATCACCAGAAAGATCCCGAACGTCTTCTTTTCCAGATTTTGTGCCAAGGTTTGCAAAAGCGGTAAAATCAGTAAATATCCGATATACAGATAGATATACCAATACTGTACGCACCATTCATCCGTGATCAGGCGAATAAAGAACTCTCCGATCGTATGCTGTTCCCCTGTAAGATTCAAATATACAAACCACATAAAGGAAAAAGCAATGAGTGCTAACAGCATTCTGCTGATTCTGTCACGAAAGATCGTTTGATATGATTCGTTTTTCCCCAGTAATAACGCTCCCGATATCATCAAAAAAAGCGGAACGGCGCCTTGCGCCAGTTCCGTTATAAACATATAAATAAAATAATGACCATCTCCAGGATCCAACGTTGAAAATAATGACATCCCGGCACTATGAATGAAGATCACCCCATACATAGCCACAATCCGTAATACATCCAAATAATACAAACGTTCTTTACGATCTGTACCATTCATTTTCATGTTTCCTTCACATCATCTTACAGATAAAAATACACCAGCACCAAAATACCCAGCACGATCCGGTACCATCCGAAGATGCGGAAATCATGCTTCTTAACAAAAGCCATCAAAAACCGGATCACCAGGATCGATACCACAAAGGCCGTGATGGTTCCCACCAGCAACAATGCCAGTTCATTTCCGGTAAAGTTAAAGCCGAATTTCACCATTTTCAGAAGACTGGCTCCCATCATCACCGGAATACCCAGGATAAAGGTAAATTCCGCTGCTGCCGTTCTGGATACTCCAATGATCAGGGCCCCTACAATGGTGGAGCCGGAACGGGATGTGCCGGGAAATGCTGCTGCCAGAAGCTGAAACAACCCGATCAAAAAAGCAACCTTAAAGGATATCTGGCTAAGATCTGTGATCTTTGGTTCGATGTTCTTCTTTTTGTGAACCAGTTCTACCACAATAAAAGCAACACCAAAGATGATCAGTGCCGTTGCCACGCAAATAGGATTATAAAACAGGGCATCACAGGTATCATCCAGACCAAGAACCACAAAAATGATGGCAGGAAGGCATGCGAAGATCACCTTGAACCACAGTACCCACACGTCCTTTTTGCACCAGGATAAGAAACCTGTCTCTTTTACAGGTTCCGGGTTATTCTTTTTTCCGAAGGGCCATATCTTGTTCCAGAAAAGGACCACCACCGCCAGGATCGCACCCAGCTGGATCACAACTAGGAACATCTCCCAGAATTCCGGAGATACATCCAACGTAAGAAATTCATTTAATAAGATCATGTGACCGGTACTGCTTACCGGAAGCCACTCGGTAATCCCTTCGATGATTCCGAACAGAAATGCCTTAAGTAATTCCAACATGTAAAAACCTCATTTCCTGCTTTAGGATTCATGCCGGTATTTCTTCGATACAATGAATCCGTCTTTTCAATATCACATTCTTAACGATCCGGATACTCTGTCTCCACAAATCGTCTAAGTACCGGAATTGCCCTCTTAACCTTCTCCGTATCAATGCAATATGCCATACGAAAATATCCCGGGCATCCGAAGCTGTCTGCCGGCACCAGGATCAGGTCGTAATTCTTTGCCTTATTACAGAACGCCACCGCATCCTCTTCCAATGCCTTGGGGAAGATATAGAACGTACCACCGGGCTTTACCACGGTAAATCCCAGCTCTGTCAGTGCATCGTACAACAGATTCCGGTTGGTCTCATAGACGGAGATATCCGCAGTCTCCTCCAGAGTTTCCGCCATCGCCAGCTGAATGATGGAGGGCGGGCAGTTATGCCCTGTTCCCCGAGAGATCTGTCCGCACATATTCACGATCTTCTCTGCATCCTTGCAGGCAGGATTGACTGCCAGATACCCGATTCGCTCTCCGGGAATGGATAAGGACTTGGAAAAAGAATAACACATAATGGAATGATCATAATAATTGGAGATCAGTGGTGCTTTCTTTCCGTCGAATACGATCTCACGATAAGGTTCATCGGAGATCACAAAGATCGTATGACCATATTCCTGCTCTTTCTCTTTGCAAAGCGCTGCAAGCTTCCGAAGGGTTTCCTCCGAATATACGATACCCGTAGGATTATTGGGGGAATTGATCAGGATGGCCGCTACCTTATCGGTGAGCATTTCTTCCAGGGCTTCAAAGTTGATCTGGAAGTTCTCCGTATCGGCCGGCACGATCTTAAGCTCTGCACCGGTCCCTCTCACATAAGGTCCGTATTCCGGGAAATAAGGGGCAAAGGTCAGTACTTCTTCTCCCGGA